>CAUZIR010000290.1:0-2503 GCA_963579815.1 Dehalococcoidia bacterium | reverse complement strand
GGTCACCAAACTTGAAAAGCGCTACGGTCTCTACATCGAGCGCCGCGAGGTGTGGCTCAATCCGCGGAACATCCTAGCGATGAGGTCTCTTTCGGACCTTTACGGTGACTACAACATGGGTTTTTACACCGTGCCCAGTTTCTACGACCCGTCCCCCGGCCGCCCACGCGACGAGCGCCTGCTTATCAACCCAGGCTCCTACGACATGCTGGAGTCGTGGTGCCTAGAGGGCCGCAGATAGGGGAAGGCCGCAAGTAGCGAGGGCCGAGAATTGTAGGGTGGGCCGGTCGGAAGACCGGGTGGGTAAAAAGCGCAGGGCTCTCTAAATACGAGAGTACGCTACGCCGCCCGCACCGGCGCGAGGGTCCGAACCTCCTTCGAAGGAGCCGTCAGGGTACCGCACAGCCACCTGCGCCCGGGCCATTATGGGGCTGAGGGGGAACGGGTCCCGCCGGACGCTGTGACCCATGCGCTCAAGTTCGGCGGCGACATCGCCCCGGAAGCGAGCTTCCAAAAACAGCGGGCCCCCCTCGGAGTGCGCCCGCGCCGCCGAGACGGCCTCTCCGGGAGACATTCCCAGGTCGATCATGTGCACGGCCACCTGGAACACGGCGCTGACGATGACGGCCCCACCCAACGCGCCTACGGCCATGTTGGGCTGGTCGCCCTGCCAAAATAGCGTCGGCACCATATTGCTCATACGCGCCTTGCCAGGGGCAATAGAGTTCGGCCTGCCGGGCCGAGGGTCGGCCAGGTTCATGCCATTGTTGTACATAAAGCCCAGGCCTGGTGTCACCGCGCCGGACGCCCAACCAAGCGTGTGGGTGAGAGACACCATGCTGCCCTGCTCATCGGCAACGCTGACGGTAGTTGTGTGGCCCTGCTCTTGCTCCGGATCGCCTGCGGCACCGGAGGGCCCCCGGCGTATCTCCTCTACTTGCCTGGCGAGTCTTGCTTCGTTTAAGACCGTCTCTTGGACCGGCACCGGCACAAACTCAGGGTCGGCATTGAACTCCAACCGGTCCCTGTGAGCGAGTCGCAGCGCCGAACCGATCACGTCCAGGTACTCGACGCTCCCGTGCTCCATGCTGGCCAGGTCGAAGGGCTCGACCAGCCGAAGCGCTTGCAGCACGGACTGGCCAGTGTCGGGTGGCCGAACCGTGGTGACCTTGTTGCCCCGGTATCTGCCCACCAGCGGCTCGTAGACGCGGGGCTTGTAGTCGCGCATGTCGTCAGCCGTCACAAAGCTGCCGTTAGCGGCCAGATCACTTGCGATCTCTTGCCCCAGTTCGCCCTTGTAGAACTCGCCAGGGCCGCCTCGTGCCAGCCTATCGAGCGTGTCGGCCATGTCAGACATGTCTATGACATCGCCATAGTCGAAACCCTCGCCGCCCGGAGCCAGGAAAATACGGGCACACTCGGCCGTGGCTGAGAATCGCTGCTGAGCGGTCGGCTGGCCGGGCATGGCGGGCATGACGAACCAATCCATGAATGTTGGGTGAACCGGCAGACCGGCCCTGGCCTGCTGAATGGCCGGCTGCATCAGTTCGGACCACGGCAGGGTTGCGTAGCGTTTATGTATCTCTGACAGCCCGGCGACAACTGAGGGGACCATTACCGAGGTGTAACCCAGTTCGCTGCGGTAGTCCGGGAACGCGAACAGGCTCGACACTTCAGACCTGGTTGGCAGGTCGCTGGCCCACATGTCCTCTCGGGCCTTGGAACCTGCTCTGGCCGCGAAGCTGATGGCGATGTTATCCCCGGTGCGACCGTCGTAAAGCTGAGCGACGCCCATGCCGCCGGGCCCGCACATGAATGGGTCCCACACCCACTGGTTGAACGCGCAGGCGAGTGCCGCGTCGAACGCGTTACCGCCGGCTTCCAAAATGTTCGCCCCCACCTCAGCCGACCAGGGTTGAGGGCATGCCACTACGCCTTTCATAGCGCAGATTATTGAGTCAACAGCCCGCCGACCGCAACCCCCATACTGAGCCAGGGCAGGTTTCGGTTACGGGGGGCTATGAGGGTTACGAAGACTATGGGGCCTGCTGCTGGGGGGAACCACCCGAGCCAGGTCTGGGTACCGCATTGAGTGCATGTTGCCGGAACTGCCACCTTGCCCTGGGTCTGGCAATGGGCGCACACGAATGTGCTCTTGGCCCCGTAGCCAGGTGTGCCTTCAAGTTGATGACGTCCTCGACGTAATCGGGAGTGCGGGGTATAGAGGTGATCTCCTGCATTCGGATGATCTCCCGGACCGCGCCAATGTCCACTCCGTAGGACTCTGATGCGAGGTCGAAAACGACGAGCTGTTGCTCGTCTCTTGCGCTGTCTATAGTCGTGGTCATTGAAGTGGCCTCCGCGATGTCTTATGGATTGAATGTACACTCGCGGACCGATTTCTCGAATGGTGCAGCCCACAGTTGAACCGCCAGCCTGATCAGCAGTTCTAATTGGGTGCAGGCACAGTCAGCCACGCGAGGGTCGTCCTCGGCCGGAGGCG
>CAUZIR010000289.1:0-2514 GCA_963579815.1 Dehalococcoidia bacterium | reverse complement strand
CATGATCGGGACTATTGGCGTGGCCCCTGAACGGGAAGTTCACTCCAGCGCCACTGGCCAGGGACCCTGGGGCGGTAACCTCGATATGAGGGACGTCAAAGAGGGCACCAAGGTGATGGTGAACGTCTACCACCCCGGCGGCCTGCTCTACATTGGCGACGTGCACGGCTCCCAAGGCGACACCGAGTACTACGGCGCTGCGGACGAGACCGCCTCGACCGTTACCGTTTCGTGCCGGGTCATCAAGAACAAGAAGATTCCGTTTTTGCGCATGGAAAAGCCAGAATCGCTAGTGTCGGTGTACTCGTACAGGCCCCTGGAAGACGCGGTACACGGTGCCGTGCAAGACCTGATGAGCTGGCTGGTGGAAGACTACGACTTCACCCCCGAAGAGGCCTACATCCACGCCTGCGTCAACCCGGACTTTCGCATCAACATCTACCAGATGGTGAAGCTGGGCGCGCTGGAGTACACCGTGGGCGCGGAGATACCGAAGAGCTACCTGAGTTAGTTAATTATGGAGGTACCAGCTGGTGGGTTCGATGTACGGGTACCAGCGGGGGCCAACGAAGTACACGACGCCAGCATCAACAGCCGCCCCTATTTGACCCAGTGTCCCGGCGGTCTGCTCGGCGGCTGTGTCTGGTGAGAACGCGAGGCCAGCAGAGGGCATGAACCACACCTCGTGGCCGCCGACCCGTACCGGCGCAATCGCTCGCCGAGTGTGGCAATGCGGGTCGGTACCTGGTTGTAGTCCCACTCAATGATGGTGTGATGGGCCGGGATGAGGTCCGCCACGCTTTCGAAGCTGGCCTCGAATATCCAGGGAATGGAAAAAGTGAAGGCCCGGCCTTTGGGAATGAGACTGGCGACGACGGGTTCGAGCACATCGCGCTGGAACTCCAGGTTGGTGCGCATGACAAAATCGCGAGCAACCTCGTCCGGCGCTTCCCGTAGCTCCTCGCCGGTGCGCTCGCGATACGCCGCCCTGCACTCGTCGCACAGACAGCCGGTGACGAACTCTGGAGGGTGCAGCACGTACCCGGCAAAGCCGCTGTACCGGGTAAGGCACTCTCGCGCCACCCCGGTCGCGTAGTCGCGGGCACCGGCCTTGTGGTGACACAGAGCCCCGGTCTGTATCGTGGCCATCCTGCACACTTTCGGGGAACGCGCTTGTGGATGCGGGCATGGCAGTCGCCGGTTCGGGGCCCGGCTCAATCGCCAACTCCGGCCGTCGAAAGAACCGCCACCACGTCCACGCCGCGCGCATTCGCGCTGTCAACGACGGACTGGAAGAATTCGTCCTCTACGTTGGGGTGGCCCGGCTCCACAAGCTCGGGGAAGCGCTCGCTGGGATACGGCAAACGCCCGCCAACGAGGTACACAAAGAGTGTGTTGGTGCCCAGCCGGGCAAGTTCGTGAAGGCGACGCTCCCAGTCGCCGGGGCCCCAACTGCTGGTCCAGTCCGGACCCGTGGCACCCGGCGACAGGTAGTCGTCCAGCCCGAGGAACAGGTAATAGCCATAACGGCCCGGCATAAACTTGTCGGGCATGGCCTACCCGGTAGGCGCCCCTCTCGCGATCATGCCTCCGTCGATGACGAACTCGGAACCGGTCACGTAGGATGACTCGTCCGAGGCCAAGTACAGGATCAGGTAAGAAACGTCGTCGGCTGTCCCCAGGCGACCGAGGGGGATCCAGTCGATACGAGGGTCGTGGAAGTCGGGGTCTTCGGCCAGGATGTCGTCCATCGCCGAACGGGCAAGCGGTGTGTCTAGTTCGCCGGGGTGCAGCGAGTTCACCCGAATGTTCTCTGCGGCGTACTGAACAGCGGCCGTCTTTGCCAGCATCCAGTTGGCGCCTTTCGCCGCTGAGTATGCAGCGGAGAAGCCACCCCCGATCATGCCGTCGGTGGACGACAGGTTGATTATCGACCCGCCACCGCGCTTTTGCATCTCGGGAACGGAATGCTTAATACCGAGGAAAGCGCCCTTGCCGTGCATGTCCATCTGGCTCTGCCACATCTCCACTGTGGTGTCGATGACGGCCCCAGGCGCAGTAGACCCGGCGCTGTTTACCAGCACGTCCAGGCCCCCGTACTCGGACACCGCCGTGCGCACGGCTCTTATCCAATCTGCCTCGACGGTGACGTCGAGGCGTACGAATGTCGCTTGACCGCCGGACTCGCGTATCTGCGAGGCGGTCAGCTCACCGTTCTCTTCGTCGATGTCGCCGAGCACCACGCTGGCGCCGTGTTGGGCCATCAGCCGGGCGGACGCGCCGCCGAAGCCCATCAAATGGTCCGACACTCCCTTGGCCGCACCGGTTATTAGCGCGACTTTGCCCGCGACTCTCTGGTCTCTGCCGGACACTGGCTTGTCCCCGTTATCCACTGGCTTGCGCTGGGCCCATTACCTCGCGGGCGAACCAGTCGATGCGATCCGTCGCCTCGTCCGGCGGGTAGGACCACACGACGCCGTATTCGTCGCAGCCCGCGCTGGCGAACGCTTCGAT
>CAUZIR010000288.1:0-2532 GCA_963579815.1 Dehalococcoidia bacterium | reverse complement strand
CTAGAAGCCAAGGCGCTTGCCCGCACGTTGGGCATCATCCTGTTCCAAGATCAGGTGAACCAGCTGGCGATGGACGTGGCCGGGATGTCGCCGGTGGAGGCCGACCGGCTGCGGCGGGCGTTTCGGCGCACGTTCACCAGCCGGGGCACGCAGGAGCAAATCGCGGGGTTCAGGCAGACGTTCGTCGCGGGGGCCGCCGAACGGGGCGTGCCGCAAGAGACGGCGCTGGTCATCTTCGAGAAGTTCAACGGGCAGTACATGTTCCCGGAGGCGCATGCCTTTGCGTTCGGGATTACGGCGTACCACATGTCGTGGCTGAAGCATTACTACCCGCTGGAGTTCTACGTCGGGCTGTATAACCAGCAGCCGATGGGGTTTTATTCCATCGAGTCGCTAAAGGAGGACGCCCGTCGGCACGGGGTTGCGGTGCTGAACCCGGACGCGAACCTGAGTACGGACGTGTCGGTGATCCACCGGGAACGCTTACTGGTGGGCCTGCGCAACGTGAAGAATGTGGGCTCGGCGGAGGCGGACAAGGTGCTGGCGGCGCGTGTGGCCGGAGGCCAATTTAGAGACATCGGCGACTTTATGCGGCGCACCGGGCTGCGTCGGGAGCCGCTGGAGGGGCTGGCCTACGCCGGGGCGTTCGATGCGCTGCACCGGGACCGGCGGGAGGTGCTGTGGGAGATCGGCCTGCGCTATCGGCCAGTGGGGTCGCAGCAGGCGTTGGCGCTGCCGGTGAGCCAGGACATGGCGCCTCTCGCGCCACTGGACGACAGGGAGGAGATGGTCGGGGAGTACGCGGTGATGGACCTGTACCCGCGGGGTCACCTGATGGAACTGGTGCGGGAGCTACTGCCGCCCGGAGTCGTGCGGTCGGACGAACTGCGGTTCGTGGGCGACGGGGTGTCGGTGCTGGCGGCCGGGCGGGTGATCCGGCGGCAGCATCCGTCGGGCAAGGCGATCTTCCTGACGCTGGAGGACGAGTACGGGCACATTCCGGTGATGATGTTCCCCGACACCTACAAGCGGCTGCGCCACGCCATCCGTGAGCCGGTGCTGCTGGTAAGGGGAAAGGTGTCGCGGCGCGAAGGCACGATGAACATCATGCTCACCCACGCCGAGGCGGTGCGAGTGCCGGTCGGGCCGCTACCGGCGACGCACGACTGGCGTTAGAATAGCAGCCGTGTCTACGAATTTCGGAACGAAAACAAACATCGAGCGCTTTGACGTGATAAGGGTGGCAACATGTCGATTAACAGAGGCAAGAAGAACGTTTCGGGGCACCAGAGAGATTTACTGAGAAGAGCAAAGAGCTCCGATGATCCATCTGACGCCGCCATAGGTCTTTATAGGATGGCTGGCGACGAGGACATAGAAGATGGCGAAGAAGACCTCCATCCTGATTGGCTGGACATCTACCACACACACAAAGACGCATTATCGACACACCTACCATCGTCAATAAGAGATTTGGTAGATGAATTCTATCAAACGATTCAAGGGTAGGATCAGGGTGTCGAGGCGATAGATCCAGTAGCTAGCAACATCGCATTTCTGCTCGGTGCGGGTGCTTCTAAACCATCACCGTCCGACATACCAACTGTCAAAGAACTATTGCCAGATCTACTCACAAGAGCGCGTCGGCTTAGGGGCGCGTCCCTAGGTGAAGGCCATTGCGCGGGCGGGGTTGCCTATTAGGAAGGCGTCGATCTGGGACTGGGTGAAGCCGCGGGCCAGCATGCGGGGGACGATGGACTCGACGATGTGGGCGTAGCCTTTACCGCCGGTAGTGGCGGCCATGACTTTTAGGCACACGTCTTGCGCCAGCGTGACCTGGTCGCCGAAGCCTGCGTCTACAAGGAATTCGAGGGTGTCGATGCGCTCGGCGTCGGTGGGGATGGGCACTTCCCTGCCCCACTCGATGGTGCCGGTTATCTCGTAACCGAAGGTGTCGAGTTCGAGGAAGCAGCCGGTTTCGGCCAGCGCTTTGAGGTGGCCCCAGTCGCGCACGGAGTAGTCGAGGTGGCCCATGATGGTGTGCTTGGGGTTTGCGCCTGCCGCGACGAGCACATCGAGGATTTCGCCGGACGACGTGTCCTCGATACCGGGGTGTATAAGGATGGGCGCGCCGGTCTCGACCTGGGCCTGCGCTGACGCTCGCAGAACTTTGCGCTGGATGTCGTCGGAGGGGTGGACGTTGCCTATTTCGCCGATGAGCCCGGACTTGATGCCCGTGTCACCAACACCGAGGGATATGTCTCGCACTAGCCGCTCGGTGATGGATTCTTCGCTGCGGTCGGCCATGTCGGCGGGTCTGAAGGTGGGGACGTAGTGGCCGGAGCCCATGACTATGTTGAGCCCCGTGGCGCGGGATATGCGGGCGAGGGCGAGGGGGTCGCGGCCCAGATCCCAGTCGGTGGCGTCGACTACTGTTCCGCCGCCTGCGAGCATGAAGCGGCGGATCTCTTCTAGCGCCATGTCCCCTGACAGCAACTGGAGGCCGTCTTTGTTGGAGTAGCCGACGGTGGC
>CAUZIR010000287.1:0-2586 GCA_963579815.1 Dehalococcoidia bacterium | reverse complement strand
TCGCCACCTTGACGCCGGCACCGGTGAATCCGGCGGCATGCCAGAGCGGGGTACCGGCTCCGGTCAGCCCCTCCGAGGTGGTGGCCAACGCACGGCGGGCTGACGCAATCCGATCGGTGGCAAACCGCTCTCCGGTTGATGCAACCCCGTCCGCTGTGACCATGTGTCCTGCAGTCCAGCCTGAACCACCTGGTTCGAGGCCGGCGGCCGGCGCCACCAGGGACGCTGCCAACCCCATCACGAGCAGGAGCACGCTAAGCAAGAGGACAGCTGGGGAGCGGCGCACCGGTGCACGGTATCGGTGGAACTCCGGTCACCGGGGCCGCCCGGATACTGCCGCCGTAGACTGGGTGGGCCCGACGGTGGGGTCACTCACCGGACAACTACGGAGGCCGACCATAGACACCGTTCGCCCATCCGGGCCCCGAATCGCCGTGCTGGTGCCCTGCCTCGACGAGGCGGCCACCATCGGCGACGTGGTAGCGGTGTTCCAGGCGTCCCTACCCGGCTGCGTGGTCCACGTCTACGACAATGGCTCCACCGACGGGACAGCCCGCCTGGCCGCCGATGCCGGAGCCGTGGTGCGTACCGAACCTGTTCCAGGCAAAGGCCGGGTAGTGCGGCGCATGTTCGCCGAGGTGGACGCCGATGTGTACGTAATGGCCGACGGCGACGGCACCTACGACCCGTCTCAGGCCGCACTGCTCGTCAAGCGCCTGGTCGGCGACGGCCTCGACATGGTCGTGGGCAGCCGGGCAGGCGTAACCGCCGACGCCGGTCGTGCCGGGCACGCCTTCGGCAACCGCCTCTTCAACCGCCTCTACCGGGCCCTCTTCGGCTCTGGCTTCACCGACATCCTCTCCGGCTACCGGGTGTTCTCCCGACGCTTCGTGAAGAGCTTCCCTGCCGTCTCCTCCGGCTTCGAGATCGAGACCGAAATATCGGTCCACGCCTCGCAACTGCGCCTCCCAGTGGCCGAAGTGGAAGTCGACTACGGCACCCGGCCCGACGGCTCGGCCAGCAAACTCCGCACTGTGGCCGACGGCACAAACATCCTGCGGGCCATGCTGGTCCTGCTCAAGGAGCACCGACCGCTGGCGTTCTTCGGATGGATCGCCGGAGCCTGCTACGTGACTTCAGTGGTCCTTGGGATTCCACTGGCCGTCACCTACGCCCAGACGGGCCTCGTGCCCCGCCTGCCGACCGCCATCCTCGCCACCGGCCTCGTCATGGTCGGCCTACTCATGACGACTGCGGGCCTCGTCCTGGACTCGATCGCCAAAGGTCGCCTCGAGGCCAAGCGTCTCGCCTACCTGTCTCTAAGTTCCTGACAATATGTAGGTGGTTCAATGGGATCGCACCTGCCCAGACATGCATTCATTGGACTCCAAGAGGTTTGCTCAACTTCCCTCCAGGCGCCAGTGCCTACCTAGTGCAGGGACCTGCAATGGAGAAATGGTTACGCCAGAGATCCTTTGCGTCGTCATGAACGACTCCGACTTGTGCCGGTATCGATGACAGACCAACGGTGATCGCCATTGCGAATCGGTGACATCCCCAGAACCCAAAGATAGGTCTGAGATTTCTATCAACGTGGAACACGATTCCGCCGGCTTCCCGGAAGTGAACACGTGACAGTTCATCAGCGGAACTGAGCCTTTTGTTGTCACGAACCATATGAAAGATCTCGTCTAATCTCTGATAGCGGTGAACGATGTCCTCAATGGACTTGCATTCATCGATGATTCCACTCTTCTCAATCAACTTAAGTAAATGGTCGTAGATACCCGTCTCTTCCCAGGACATTCCATCATTCCAGTGTGCCAGGCAAGCCTGAATCTTGACCCAGTGGTTACGAGAGGCTTGGGTTCTGGGCTCATATGCAAGAGGTTCTGATTGGATATCCCAATCACCTTTACGGATCGCACCAAAGTCCTCCCAGTTGAACTCGGGATTCATCGTCTCACACTGTCGAGGATCTACCCAGATTCGTTCATGCATCCGAGGCGTGTGCGGCCCGTAAGCAAGTAAGTTAGAGACATCCCGGATGGCGACCCTGGAAAGAAAATGGACCCCCCGGTATGCCGTGTGAAGCGCATTGGGCAAAGAGGCCATGGCCTGAGACCATATCTACCGCCAGCCGCGAGAACCGTGCCATAGGACGCCGAGCTCTTAATGAGTCGCTAGTGTTTCCGGATGCTTAGGCGACTACGAAGACGAGCCCTACTTGGCCTTCCGCTGGCCCGCCGTCTCGTTCGACTCTTGCCGACACCTGTGAAGCAGCAATTGCTAGCCATGGGAGGTATGTCCGGCATTCACCGCTATCAGGATTTCCGGGATCCAACCGCCAAAGCGATGCTCATTGCAGAGTTCCTTCGAGGATCCGAGGTCAGTTATCCTCAGTCGGTCCTGGACGTCGGATGCAACGCCGGTGAAATAACCAGGTACCTGAACAAAGAGGGCTTCGTTACCGTGGGCATAGATCTCCACGAGGTTCTTGACCGAGTTCCACCCGGCAGGGAACACTCCGCATTGATCTCGTTCAAAGTTGACTCGGAATCAGTTCCACAGTTGCCATCATTCGAT
>CAUZIR010000286.1:0-2650 GCA_963579815.1 Dehalococcoidia bacterium | reverse complement strand
CCGCACTGTGGTCACGTCGCCCTCCCTAAAGTCGGGGAAGTCTGCGAGGCCAGAGGCCTTGTTGCGTGCGGCGTCCAGCATTTGGGGAGACCTGTCCACGCCGAGCACCCGGTAGCCACGGTTGGCCAGGGGAATGGCGTGGCCGCCGGTGCCGCAGCCCAGGTCGAGAACGCCGCCGATGGGACGCGACGAATGGTCAGCAAAGAGGCGCTCGATCATGTCGCACTCGGCCTCGTAGTCCTTGTCGGCGTACAGGCTGTCGTAGGCGCCTGAGTACGCCTCTCCGAACGAACTCTGCCCCGGAGATGACTTGGGTTCGGGCAACGGCTAGAACCGGTCCTTTTCGTCCGCCTCTACGTACGGGCCTTGCTTGACTTCGAGCAGAACTGTTGGCTCGATCATGCGGAAGCCGTGGCCGCCGGAGACCATGGAAACGACATCGCCCGCCGCCAGTTCACGGGTGGTGACAAGCTCGCGGTCGTCGGTGAATATGTCGACGTGGCACCTACCGGACCGTACGAGGATGACCTCGCCGGTGCCGACTATGTTGCGCTGGATAGGCCGGTGGGTGTGGGCCTGTACTTCCCCGCCGGCCGGGTAGACGATGAAGCCTATCTGCTGCACTCGCTCGTCTGGGGTGATGAACGTGGTCTCGCCCGGTGCGTACGCGGCCCGGACCACATACGCCAGGCACTCGCCCTCGTGGGTAATCTCTTCGACTAGCTCTTGCCCGTCACGTGTGTCGGTCATTTCGCGTCCGTCATCGCTGTTTTTATTGCCTTTATGACACGGGCCACATCGGCCTCGGTCAGTTCGTTGCCCGACGGCAGGTTGAGCCCGGACTCTGCGACCCGTTCGGCAACCGGGTAGCGCTCTGCGGGGAACTGGTTTTCGTACAAGCCCTGGCGGTGGATGGGCACGAAGAACGGGCGAGTGTCGATGCCCTTGCCGCGCAGGTGGCCTGAGACCCTGCCAGGGTTCGTGCCCGAGTCAGGGTCGACCAGAACCGAGTACATCCAGTACACGTTCTTTGCCCAGGGCTTCTCGGCCTGCAGGGTAAGGTCCGATACACCGGACAGCCCGTCGCGATACAGTTCGGCGTTACGGCGATGCCTGGCAATGAACTCGTCCAGCCGCTCCAGTTGGGCGAGGCCCACTGCGGCCTGCAGGTTGGTCATGCGGTAGTTGTAGCCCATTTCCGAATGCCAGAAGCGCCTTGTGCCGCCTGGCTCGTCCGCCTGGCTGCGCAACTTGCGGGCTTTGTCTGCGATGGCTTTGTCGCTGGTTACGATCATTCCGCCCTCGCCGGTGGTGATGATCTTGTTGGCATAAAAGCTGAAGCAGGCAACGTGCCCCAGGCTACCGGTGCGCTCGCCCCGGTACTCGGCTCCGTGCGCCTCTGCTGCGTCCTCGATGACCGTCAGCCCGTGACGTTCGGCGATGGCGATTACGGGGTCCATGTCTACAGGGTGGCCGTACAGGTGAACGACGACCACGGCTTTGGTGCGAGCGGTGATCTTCGCTTCAAGGGCTTTTGGGTCCAGCGTCCAGGTTTCCGGGTCGATGTCTACAAGCACCGGTCGTGCGCCGGTGAGGGCCACCATGTTGGCGACCGCGATGTGGGTGACGGCGGGGACGATCACCTCGTCGCCGGACGCCAGCCCGAGAGATGCGAATGCGAGGTGAAGGGCCGTCGTCCCGCTGGTGACGGCGACACCGTGGCTCGCACCACAGTAGCGGGCGAACCCCTCTTCAAAGTCGGTAACAAACCGACCCTGAGAGGAGATCCAGCCCGACTCTATGGCCTCTGTGACGTAGCGCTGCTCGTTCCCGTCTAGGACGGGGACGGCCATCGGAATGAACGGGGTCTGGTCGGTGCCCACCGGTGGATTACCCTGAGGTAGAAGTGCCCGACAGCAGGAAGCCGCGGTCCACCAGGTACGCCAAGATCTTGCGGGCGTTTTGCTCCGCCGTGTAGTCAACGGTGTTCAGGGTTATCTCCGGGTTGGGCGGGTCTTCGTACGGGTCGTCGATGCCGGTGAAGCCCTTGATTTCACCGCGCCGCGCCTTGGCGTACATACCCTTAACGTCGCGGGACTCGGCCACCTCAAGCGGTGTGTTGACGAACACCTCGACGAAGTGGTCTGAACCGGCCATTGCCCTGGCCTCGTTGCGCATTGCTATGTACGGGCTAATGGCGGCGCAGATGGTCATGCCGCCGTGCCGGACAATCTCGCCCGATACGAAGCCGATGCGCCGAATGTTGGTGTCCCGGTCTTCCTTGGAAAAGCCGAGTCCCTTGGACAGGTGGGTGCGAACGACATCGCCGTCCAAAACAGTTACCTGCCGTCCGTGCTCCATTATTAAGTTCGTCAGCACATCTGCTGTGGCCGTCTTGCCCGCGCCT
The DNA here is from genome assembly GCA_963579815.1 of Dehalococcoidia bacterium. Classification (GTDB taxonomy): domain Bacteria; phylum Chloroflexota; class Dehalococcoidia; order Lucifugimonadales; family UBA2962; genus CAUZIR01. Next base: position 243 of record CAUZIR010000286.1, on the reverse strand, counting down.
GATAGGCCGGTGAACCACACGCATACGCCCTGTTTGTGCATGGGAGGGTGCGTTTCGGCGAGGATGGCTGCTACTTCGGGCCGAGTGAACCACTCGGGCAGGGCCTTGCCCGCTGCAAGGAACTCATCGCGCACCTGCGTTCCCGAAATTGACGCGGTTTTTACGCCTTCGCCGACCTTGTCCATCTCTTCGTAGCGGTCTTCGTCTGGCAGGTATACGACCATTTGGAACGGGACCATTTTT
>CAUZIR010000285.1:0-2653 GCA_963579815.1 Dehalococcoidia bacterium | reverse complement strand
CGCCCCCAACTCTTATCGGCAACCGCGGTCGACACCGTACCCATCTCGACCGCAACCTGATGCAGATCCTCCTGCGCCTGACCATCGATCAGTTTACCCCGCCAATCAAAGCGGCTAGTATGACACGGGCAGCGCACGATACCCAACTCATCGGGCAGTTCCACCTCACAACCCCAGTGCGTACACTCCGAACTATAGGCCGCGAGAATCTCCTCGCTCACCCGCACCACGATCACCGGCCAATCCCGCCCCTCCACCTCGACTTTCACCGCCCCACCCACCTTCCGCAAAGCCGCAAAGTCCTCATGTTCCAAATCGACGACCACCACCCCATCGGCACCGCCCTGCGCCCACGCCAATGTCCGCGCGGCGAGACTGCCACCCACTGCCACTTGCGCGAGCCGACAGGCAAAACCGCGCCGACTGAGTTTTTCCTTTTTCATATTTCCCTTTTCGCTCTTCTCCAAATAAGTAAGCCAAGCTAATCAAGCACCCCCCTCCGATCAAGAGCACGACTGGTCCCTCTTTCCCCATAGAGCTATATTAATCGCCGTTTATGTCCCATAAGTCCCAGCGAAAAATTGAAGAAGTTGCAGAGGCCTGTCCAAGGGTATGCCCGCAGCGGGTTGCTGTCCCTGGATTTCACCGGATAGTGACATCCAGGACAGACATTGGAGCCAACTAGGGATGGTCGGCCAGCTGTCGAAGACCGCGAACTCTAAGCGTTCAGCTAGCTGAGCGTGGGTATAGCCTCGCACAGGTCGTCCCCCCGAAGCCCCATACAAAAGGAGCCACTGCATCCAATGGACACCCGCCACCAACGCCTACTCTACCTACAAGCCCGCACCCCCAGTCCCCTCTCTGGCATCATCGGCCTAACCTTCATCGAACCGATCAAAGGCTACAAGCCCGAAATCGTCGCCACCGACCCGGATTGGCCCTACGAAACCGTACACGACGCCCTCGTAGACGGCTGGCAGATCGTGCAATTCCCACACTTGCAAGCACCCTTCGACGACCGCGAACTCGACGTGGTCGGCTACGAATTTATCCTGCAGAAAATGGAGGTAGTCGCAGATGAGTGAACAATACCTGCTCAACGACGCCGAAGTCGCCCGCTTCCTGGTCACCGGTTACCACCTCGTCGAGCCCGAGCTACCCGTCGGCCTCAATGAAAATATCGCCGACCAACTCGACGCGCTCGCAACAAACCCCGGCGACGCCATCACCGAAGCCGTGCCCGAACTATGTCAGGTGTTGGAGCATCCCGCCGTCACCGGCGCGCTCTCCAGCCTGCTCGGCCCAGACTACGAAGTACAACCGCACCGCCACTGGCACTGCAAACAACCCGACTCGCCGCATATGAACTGGCACCAGGACGGCCTCAACAATCGCGACATACTCCTAAACCGCTTCTTAGGCCTTTACTACCCAACCGATGTCACCCCCAATATGGGGCCGACGATCATCGTGCCCGGCACCCAGTTTCGCAACGCGCCGACCGATCGCATGGCCACCTATACCAACATCCGTGGCCAGGTACCGCTGACCGTCAAAGCCGGCACCGTCGCCTTCACCCACTACGACCTCTGGCACGGCACCGCCGCCAACCGTTCAGTGCACAAACGCCATATGATCAAGTTTCTCTTTCGTCGCACGCGTGAAAACACCGCCCCCACCTGGAACCACGAGCCAGAAGCCACCAACAAGCCCAACGACTGGAACAAAAAAGCCCAAGCCGAAGACGCCAACAATATCCTCAACTTCACCAATCCAATCGGCGTATCGCAGAGCGACCACTATAAAGAGCGCGCCATCCGCCGCCAGAATTGGGATTTTCTCATGGGAAAGCAGGCCTGAGATGACCGTGCAAGTCGCCCGCGTCGAAGAGCGTTTTAAAAGCCCCGGTCCACAACCCAACGGCCTGCATGCCGCCAACGACGGCCTCTGGTATATCGACCAGGCAGACCTCAAAGTCTACAAACTCGACTACAAAACCGGCGCCGTGCTCTTTGAGGCCCAGACCGACACCGAGCACTCCAGTGGCATTACCTTCGGCAATGGCTCGATGTGGATCTCCTCAACCTTTCAACTCACCATCGCCGAGCTCGACCCGACCACCGGCAAGACCATCGCACAACACGAGTCGCCCGGCAATGGCGTCGTCGCCTGGGCCGCCGACCAAGAAAACGGCCGCGTCACCGGCGCGCACGGGCTCGAATGGAAAGACGGCAAGGTCTACGTCGCCGCGCCGCCCTCGCAATTCGTGCACGTAATGGACGCCGCAACCTGGCAGGAAGTACACGCCTTCCGCGCCCCCGGTCTGCGTGTACACGGCCTAGCCTGGGCCGACGACGGCACCCTCTGGGTCGCCGACACCTCAGCGGGCACGATCAGTCGCCTCGACCCTGAAGACGGCCGCGTCTGGGAAGTCATCCGCGTCGAAGCCCCGGTCGAAGTACACGGCCTGACGATCCACGAAGGCGTGCTCTGGTATTGCGACGCGGCCACCTGCGCCATCGGCCAATTGTATATAGACTAATTACCCTACAGAACAGAAAGGACTACATATTCCATGAAAATCAGCGAAGTCAAAACCGCCGAAGTCCGCGTCAAAATCGACGACAAACGCGGCTATCTATATCACTACGTC
>CAUZIR010000284.1:0-2655 GCA_963579815.1 Dehalococcoidia bacterium | reverse complement strand
TACGGCCAGCGGGCACCCTGTCACGGCGGCCGCCGCACTGAAGAACCTGGAGATTCTGGAGCGGGACGGCTACGTGGAGAACTCTCGGGTACAGGGCGAGTACTTGAAGGCCGGGCTGACCGAGTTAATGGACCGCCACACCATCGTCGGCGACGTGCGGGGACTGGGGCTGCTCATCGGCGTGGAGATCGTGGCGGACCGCGACACCAAAGAGCGTTTCCCCAAGAGCGCCGGGCTGGCGGCAAGACTGAACGCGGCGTTCCGCAAGCAGGGACTGATTCTGCAATCGGACGGCAACATCATTACGGTCGGCCCGCCGATCTGCATTACGCGGGACGAGTGCGATGAGATTATCGCGGGAGTGGACGCCTCCCTCACCGAGGTCGAGGCCGGGCTGGCGAGCGACTAGTCGGTTTGGCGGTCAAAACACCGGGATTTTAGGAGAGAAATTATGGTCGAGACTATCGAACGCAAAACCTTCGACACAGATAGCCTGCGCAAGTCTTCCCTGCGGCATAACTGGATGCATATGCGCAACTGGAACGAGATGGCCGAGGAGGGCGAACCCCTGATTCTCGCCGACGGCAAAGGCCTGAACGTCTACGACACGGACGGCAACGAGTGGCTGGACGTCAACGGCGGCTACCTTTGCGTAAACGTGGGCTACGGCCGTACGGAGATCGCGGACGCCGTTAGAGCGCAGATGAAGGCTCTCAGCTTCACCCCTCGCGGTACGACGACAGAACCGGTCGTGCGCCTGAGCCAGAAGCTGGCGGAGATAACGCCGGGCGACCTGGAGCGGTCGTGGCAGTCGACGGGCGGCTCTGAGGCGAACGAGACGGCGATAAAGATTGCCAAGGCCTACCACAAACGCAACGGCGAAAAGAGCCGCTACAAGGTGATTAGCCGCATGGGCTCCTACCACGGCGCCACCGGCCTGACAAGCTGGCTTGGCGGTCGGGGGAGCCGGTCCGACTTCGAACCAGCGTTCCCCGGAATGCTGTATGCCGCCCAACCCAATCCGTACAGGCCCGACGCGGGAGGCGAGACGCCTTCCGAGATCGCTGTGCGGGCGGCCAAGTCCGTGGAGGACCTGATCCTCTACCACGGGGCCGACACCGTGGCGGCGTTCATCGGCGAGGCGTTCTGCGCCGACACCCCGTACGATGCCTGCTCGGTTCCCGGCCCGGAGTACTGGCCGATGGTGCGGGAGATCTGCGACCGCTACGGGGTGGTGATGATCGTCGATGAGGTGATCACCGGGTTTGGCCGCACGGGGAAGATGTTCGGCATTGAGCACTGGGGCGTCACCCCGGACATCATGACGATGGCCAAGGGCCTCGTCAGCGCCTATGTACCCATGGCCGCAACCATTGCCACTCCGAAGATTGCCGACGCCTTTGCCGGTCCCGACAACGTATTCGCCCAGACGCTGACTTTTGGCGGCCACCCGGTGATCGCCGCCGCCGCGCTGGCGAACATCGACATCATCGAGAAGGACAAGCTCGTGCAGAATGCCGCCGATGTCGGTGAGTATCTGATGGACCAGATGCGCTCGGTGGGGGAGAAGCACCCGATGGTCGGCAATGTCAGGGGCCTGGGCCTGATGACGGCGATGGATTTGGTCAGCGACCCTGTCACTAAAGTCCGGTTCCCCGCCGAGCTGGGCGTGGAGAATCGCATGGCGGAGAAGTTTGCCGAACGCAGGCTGATTATTCGCCCGCGAGGCCTGCTCGTCTTCAGCCCGCCGCTTTGCATAACTCGCGACGAAGTCGACCGTATTATGCAGGGTGTCGACGAGGTGCTGGGCGAGGTGGAGGCCGAGATAGGCATGTCCTAGAGCCAGCGTCTTTAAACGGGCTGTGAGGACGCCGTATTGGGTGTCCCGCCAGAGCTAAAGGCTACCAAAGCTAGTGGCTAGAGCAAGGCGAAACCTACAGGTGGACCACCAGGGCAGGGAAGCACGGCGGATGGGGGCCATACGGGCCCCTAACGAGACTCGTCTCTCGGCTCACCAACCCGTGATCGCGGTTCCGTTCGCCCGGCCCCTCGGGGTTCGCCGAACGCTCGTCGGAGCGTTGTTCGCGGTCTTCCTGCTCGGGCTATTCGGCACCCTCGTCTCTAACGCCGAGGCCCAGTCGGCCCAGCCACACATCGCCGTCGTCACGGTCGACGGTGCTATCGACCCCGTCTCGGCGGACTACCTTTCAAGGGCGCTGGACGTCGCCGCCGAACGAGAGGCGTCTCTTATATTGGTGCTCCTGGACACACCCGGTGGGCTGTTGGACTCCACGCGGGAAATGGTCAAGGCTATTTTTGCGTCCCCGGCCCCCGTGGTTGTTTACACCTGGCCTGCGGGCGCACAGGCGGCGTCTGCCGGTACGTTCATCCTCGCCGCCGGGCACGTCGCGGCCATGGCGCCTTCCACTAACGTCGGCGCCGCCTCACCGGTGGGTCCCGGCGGGGCGGACCTGCCAGACACGCTCGCGTCCAAAGCGACCCAGGACGCAGCAGCGTTTCTGCGAAGCATTGCTGGCGAGAGAAATCGCAACGCCGATGCCCTGGAGGTGACGGTGCTGGACGCCGTCTCCTACACGGCGTCCGAAGCGCTGGAACTGGGTGTCGTAGATATCGTCGCGTCCGGGCTCGAAGACC
>CAUZIR010000283.1:0-2657 GCA_963579815.1 Dehalococcoidia bacterium | reverse complement strand
TGAAGGTCAAAGGGCTCGCGACGAGAGAGTACATCGACCCTGAGCAGGGCACTTTGGACTACGTCCTGATGTTCATACCGAATGAGAGCTTGTACGGGTTCATTCACGAAAGTGATCCGACCCTCCTCGACACCGCAATGAGAGAGAGAGTGGTCTGCTGTTCGCCTGCGACGCTGTTCGCTGTCTTAGTTGTTATCCGCCAAGCCGTTGATAATTTCGCTTTACAGAAGGCTTCGGAGGACATCATCTCTATGTTCGGCAGGTTCTATGACGAATGGGCCAAGTTTGAAGACAGTATGGAGAAAGTCGGGAAGCGCATCGCGAGCGCCCAGAATGCTTATGAAGAAATGGCAGGACCCCGTAAACGTCAGCTGGAAAAGCCCTTACAGCGCATTGAGAATCTGAGGAACCAGCGGGAGTTGCCGATTGCTGAGTTGCCCGGTTCACCCGTCGCGCTTGAGGCGCCAGGCGATCCAGGATTGGTCGGCGTGAATGGGGATGACGATCAATGACGGCATCCACGATCACCTAGTCGAAATCCCTTGAGGGCTAGGCCTCGGTTCGAATTCTGAACCTTTAGGGGCACACTCTTCGTAGAGCCTGCCAGACAGGCTCGGGCGCTGGGGCGCTTCTCGACGCCACCGATTGCATTGGCCGGTCGGCGCGCTTATTCTCTGGTGACTCTCCCGAAGGTTTTTTCGCCCACATGGTCGACCTGTCACAAGTTCCCGTTCTTGATATTCACGCCTTTAGCTTCGCCGCCCATCCCTGGGAGCGTCGTGATATCACGCAACTCCACTGGCTCGGCGGTGTCGACTTAAGAGAAGCACCGGCCGGTACGTTCACAGACGAGTCTGTGGAGTACCTGGAACACACCATTGGCTTCCGGCTGTTCGTGCGCGAACTCGCTGGCTTTCTCGGCTGTGAGCCCACCGCCGACGCAGTAGTTGCGGCGCGCAACGAGCGGCTCGGCGACTTCGACGGCTACGTAAAGGCGCTGTTCGCCGACATAAATCTCACGCAGCTAATTGTCGACAACGGCCTGCAAACCCTGGACGAGGTGGACGCGTTCGCCACCGATCTGGGTATGCCGTATGCCAAGACGTTCAGGGTCGAGACGCACATCCTGCGCCTGTTGGAAAAAGCGACGACCTTCGACGCGCTAATCGCTGATTTCGACACAGGGATGGAGGGGGCCGTGCGCGACAGGGGCTGCGTTGCGTTCAAGTCGGTCATCGCCTACCGCACGGGCCTCGATATCAAGCCAGTGACCGAAGCGGAAGCACGGGCATCGTTCGACACCCGGCTGGACGACGTTACCTGGTTCGGGCCGCGTGCCAAGGCGCTGCGAGACTTCCTCACCCGGCGGGGCCTGGCCGCAAGCGCGGACCTGGGCGTGCCGTTCATGTTCCACACCGGCGTGGGGGACACCGACGTGGTCATCAACGCCTGCAACCCGGCGCTGCTCACGCCCATGCTGCTGGAAGAGCAGATGCTCAGGTCGAAAGTCGTACTGATACACGGGGGCTGGCCCTACTCGGAAGAGGCCGGGTGGCTGACCAACAACCACCCCAACGTGTACCTGGAACTATCGGGTAACCAGCCGCCCCACATGGAGCCGCCCATGTCGCCCAGGCGCTACGGCGATTTACTCCGGCAGGTGGCGTTCCCCAAAATGGTGTTCGGCACCGACGGGCAGGACCACCCCGAGACCCTGTGGTACTACGCCAAGTACTCCAAGCGGTCGATGGGCAAGGCGCTGGGCGCGCTGGTGGACGAAGGCATCCTGACTGAGGACGAGGCCTTGCAGGCGGGCAGGGGCTTCTACTTCGACAACGCCAAGAAGCTGTTCGGGGTCTAGCGGGCTAGTCTCCCAATTTGGGGATTTGGCCTAGTAGCGGAAAAAGTGCAGGTCGGTTTCGGCTTGGGCGTCCATGCCGTCGAAGAACTTCGCCTCGCCCTTGCGCACGGCGATGTACGACGTTGAAAGAGCAGGGCCGAGCGCGTCCAACAGGAACTGGTCGGCTTCCAGCGCTGCGGTGGCCTCGGCGAGAGTGCCGGGTAGCCGGGCAATGCCACGGCGATCACGCTCGGCCTGGGACAGCGCCGCCGGGTCTACGTCTACGTTGAGGTTCTCGTTCAGCGGCAGGCTGCGCGCGACGCCGTCCAGGCCAGCGGCGATGAGCGCGCCCAGGGCGATGTACGGGTTGGCGGCGGAGTCTGAGGGCTTGAATTCCAGGTTCACGGTACCCGCCCTGTCGTGCCGTAACGCCGACGGTATGCGCACGGCGGCCTCCCGGTTGTCCGGACCGTAGGTGTTGAACACCCCGGCGTAGTACCCGGCTTCGAAGCGGCGATAGCTATTGACGCTGGGCGCGGTCAGGGCCATGAGCCCCGGCATGTGCTCCAGCATCCCGGCGAGGAAGTGCTGGCCCATCTCGCTGAGCGCGTACGGTTCGTCGCCAGCGCTGAACAGGTTTTCGTGCCGGTCCGCGTCCCAGGCGCTGAGGTGGATATGACAGCCGTTGCCGGACTGCCCCTTGAACGGCTTGGGGGCGAACGAGGCGTAGTAGCCGTGACGCCAGGCGACGTTGCGCACCGTTTCGCGGTAGATGATCTGGTTGTCGGCCGCCCGCAGCGCGTCCTCATGCATGAGC
>CAUZIR010000282.1:0-2664 GCA_963579815.1 Dehalococcoidia bacterium | reverse complement strand
CCGTCGTTGGCCCCTTGAAACATTTCGAATGAGCAGTGCAGCACCATTGCCGATACCGACGCGTCGCCCAACGGCATGTGCGCTGCGTTGCCACCTATTTCGTCGATGCCGTCTGGTGAAGTATGAATGCCCTCGGCGAACACCAGGTCCTGCCGGTAGATGGTGCCGTCGGTCGTTTTTTGAGTAACGGCGGCGAATGGCGACCCGGCGCAGCCCACGTCTACTAGTACGGTGTCGAAATCCAGCGGCGGGAGAAGTTGGAGCGACAGGTAGTGTTCAAGCAGTTTTTCGACGAGCGAGGGTTTGCCTGCGTAGTAGTCGACCGGGTAGTCGGCCTCGGCCCGCCAACGCTCGAAATTGGCCACATCTATGGAGTAGGGCTGAACGGGGATGCCGCGCTGGCTTAGTTCGGTCCGAATGGCGGCTGTGTCCGATGGCCAGCCGCCGCCTGCCGGGACCCGCAATGCGCGGGGGTTGAGCCGGTAGTCGAGGTAGCCGGGTAGGACGGCCGGGTGGAGGAGCCGGAGCCAGCGGGGCGTGTGCTGGCTGACGACACTCAAGGCACGAGAGAGTGTGCCACGCACACCGTAGCGACCGAACGACCTGCGGACCCTGGCGACCGTGCTCATGCAGCTATTTTAGTGGCCAATCCAGTAGTGGGAGGGCGGAGGGGGCGCGCTTACGTTGCCAGTAGTTCTCGCAGGGCCTGGTCGATGAAGCGAGTGTCTTCGGGGTTGCGGCCGGGTCCTCCGCCGACGTGTCCCCAGTTCGTGGGTATGGGCCTTAGCTCGGCGTTGGGCATTTGACTGACTTCAATTTCGTTGTCTGCAACGGGGAAATACTGGTCGGTGCGGGAGGGCATGACGATGGCCCTGGCGTTAATTGCGCCCAGCGCTTTGGCGAAGTCGCCGTCGTACAGCGGGTTGGCGCTGATGTCGGCGTTTTGCCAGCTGGAAACCATTGCCAAAAGGTCGTTGGCGTCCTTTGCGAGAAACCCATCTTCCCAGCCTTTGACGAGGTAGTCCTCTAGTGAGGAGAACCCGGCTTGCAGGTACAGTTTTTCCCTGTAGAAAGCCTGCGATGGCCCCCAGCCCGCGTAGACCCTGGCGAAGGCGCGTATTCCGCGTTCGGGCGGCGTGTCGTAGCGGCCGCCTTGCCATGCGCTATCGGCGGTGAGGGCGGCTTTCACGCCCTCGAGGAAAACGAAGTTGTGGCGCGATGTCCTGGCGGACCCGCACCACGGGAGTATGCGTTCGACCATGTCGGGGAAGAGTGCGCCCCAGTGGAATGTTTGCTGCGCTCCCATTGAGAAGCCGCAGACGAGGGCGACTCGCTCGATGCCGAAGAGTTCGGTGAGTAGCCTCTGCTGGGCGGTGACGTTGTCGTACAAGGTGACGTCGGGGTAGCCAGCCTTGTCGAACGGTGCAGGACTGTTGCTTGGAGACGACGACACGCCGTTGCCGAACATGTTGGGGGCGACGATGAAGTATTTCGCGGGGTCGAGCGCGAGGCCGTCGCCGATTAGGGGCTCGTTCTCGACGTGGGTGCCACCATAGAAGGTGGGGACGACGACGACGTTGTTTTTGCGGTCGTTGAGGGTGCCGTAGGTTTTGTAGGCCAGTCTGGCGCCGGTGAAGGACACGCCCGACTGAAGCTGGGCTTCGCCTAGTTCGAATATTTTGTAGTCCGCCACGCGATTCTCCTGTCGGAAATGGGGCTGTCAGAAATGGGCCTGGCCTGGTCGCCGGGTTTTATAACAGTCGATATGTTAGCCGGGTGGGGCGGCTGCTAACGAACTGGCTCAACTGGTGGGGGTGATGGGCGGCCTGGCCTCAGAACGCAGCCAAGTCAGATACCACCCGACGATGGCCAGGGGCCTCGTTATCGACATGGCTCCACTGATGTGTTGCTGCTCGTGGTACCAGTGAGGTTCCATCGAAACCAACTCCCGGCCATCCAACAAGCGTTCATCTAAATAGGATTCAAGGGCGGCTTCTGGGTACACAGTCGCGACCTCTTTAGAAGGGCCAATAAAAAACGCCTCGTGGCTTTCGATTCTGCTTGCTTCTACGAACTCATGGATGACCGACTTGTGGCCCTTCGCTCGGTTTAGTGAAACCGGCAGCCTTTCCGCGTGGGTTTTTGTAGCTCCCAACCTGCTTTGTGCCACATTCAGACGTCTTGATGAGACGGGTTGCAGCGGGACGCCCCTCTTGCCCTCCATGAACCAAATCAAGCCAGCGACCATAAAGACGCCAACTATAGCGATCAAGACAATCACGGTTGTCCACATTTCCGTCAAACCTCCTAGATCTAGTCCGGATCGTAATAATAGCCGGATGATCGTCGATTCAGTTTCGTGTGAACAGCTACACGGCCCCTAAGAGCGACCGCCCTGGCCCTAGCGGCGGAGCTATGCCTGGAAATTTACCTGTCGGCTGAACGGTCGAATATGTTTTTCAGCGCCTGTAAGGACGCGAACAAGACGACTACCGAGAATAAGCCAACCAGGCCCCACCTCAGGGCGGAGATGCCGTCTGTCGTTAGCTTGTCGTATGAGTAGATGAGGCCGACGGCACCGAGGGCGATGCTCAAGCTGGCCGAGATTAACGTGGCCAGCACTCGCCGGCCTGTCATCGCCATGAGAATGCCGCGGAGTACGTG
>CAUZIR010000281.1:0-2689 GCA_963579815.1 Dehalococcoidia bacterium | reverse complement strand
AAATAGCCGGTCGCATCGTCGAAAACGTTAGGCGGGTCATTGTCGGCAAGGACAATGCCATTGAGCTTGGCGTTATCGCCCTCATCTGCCAGGGTCACGTGCTCATCGAAGACGTGCCCGGTGTGGGCAAAACCATGCTGGCTCGCAGTCTGGCGCGCTCCACCGGGAGCACCTTCAAGCGCATCCAGTTCACACCAGATCTTTTGCCGAGTGATGTGACTGGCGTCTCTATTTTCAACCAGAAGACCTCGGAGTTCGAGTTCAAGCCCGGCCCGATCATCGCTCAGATCGTCCTAGCCGACGAGATAAATCGCGCAACTCCCAAAACACAGTCAGCGCTACTAGAAGCAATGGAAGAACGGCAGGTCACCGTCGAGGGTGTGACTCACCTGCTCCCGAGGCCGTTCACGGTCATGGCCACCCAAAACCCGGTGGAGTACGAGGGCACCTTTCCGCTGCCAGAAGCCCAACTCGACCGGTTCTTGCTCATGATCACTCTCGGTTATCCCACCACGGATGAGGAGCTGCGAATCGTCGGCTCTCAGCAGTCGGCACACCCCATTGACGCGCTCGATTCGGTGACGACGTCGGACGACATTGTCCTGATGCAGGACGCGACGCGTGAGATATTCGTCGACGACCTCGTACGCGAGTATTTAGTGGCGATTGTGCAGGCGACCCGCAGCGACGAAGAGGTCAGTCTGGGCTGCTCCCCTCGCGGCTCGATTGCGCTGTTCCGAGCGGGGCAGGCCCTGGCGATGATGAGAGGCCGGGACTTCGTCCTTCCCGATGACATTAAGGAGCTGGCTGAGCCCATTGTCAGCCATAGGATGATCGTCACCGCGGCGGCTCGCATGAGGGGGGCGAGGGGGGCCGACGTAGTCGCTCGTATTATCGACCGACTGCCCGTACCAGGCGCACAGGTCAAGGGCATCATCGGCCGATAGGCCTATAGATGAGGTTTTTCGTCCTCCGCAGGTCGTACCTAATAGGTTTCCTATTGGCCGCATCGCTCATCACCGGGATGGCCACCGGCCTGGGCCTTTTCTATCGGCTCGTCTACATTCTCGCGCTGGTTATAGTGCTCGGATACGCTTGGAACTGGCTCAGCCTCAGGTCCCTGACTGTAGTCGTCGATAGAAGGACCCGGCGGATAACGGTGGGCGACCCGGTGCGCGAGCACATCACCGTTAACAACACCTCCGCCCTGCCCAGGCCCGTCATTGAGGTGGAAGACCTCAGCGAACTGCCCGGCTTCACCACCGGGAATGCCATGAGCATGCTGCCAGGTGGCTCGATTACCTGGACGTCCTCGGGCACAGCGAGGCGGCGCGGCGTGTACACCATGGGACCGGTCGTGGCCCGGAACACCGACCCGTTCGGACTGTTCCGCCGGGAGTTGACGTTCCCCTACACCGACACGGTCGTTGTTTACCCCCGGGCCTACGACCTGCCGGGCTTCCGAGTGCCGTCCGCCAACCTCTCTGGCGATAGCTCCCTGAAACGCCGCACCCACGACCTGACGCCTCACGCCTCCAGCGTGCGGGAATACGCGCCGGGAGACGCCCTGAGCCGCGTCCACTGGAACAGCACGGCCAGGGTGGGCAAGCTAATGTCCAAAGAGTTCGACGAGGGCCACGCGTCCGACGTGTGGATAGCCGTAGACCTGCACAGGGACGTACAGGCTGGCCAACTGGAGGACAGCACCGACGAGTACGCCGTCAGCGTGGCCGCCTCGCTCGCAAAACGCTTTTTAACCGAGGGCATGCCCGTCGGCATGATCGTGTACGGCACGGAAAAGGTTCTGCTCGGGGCCGACACAGGTCCTGGCCAGATGGACCGCATACTTGAAAGCCTGGCACGCAGCGAATCGGAAGGGCTCGTCCCGATTGGCGACGCACTCCCCGAAGACGAGGCGCTGTGGAGCCACCACACGACGCTGGTGGTGGTGACTTCCTCTCCTCGCCCGGAATGGGTGGGGGCCCTGGAGCAGCTGGCGCGACGCCGGGTCAAGGTAGCGTCAGTGCTGGTGGACGGCCGCTCGTTCGGGGGCTTTTACGACTCGCTTCAATCGCTATCGAACCTTGAGTCTGCGGGCATACCGACCTACGTCGTTTCTTCTGGCGACGACATTTCGACCGCTCTGAGCCAGATGCACCGGGGCGCCGGGGTCGTGCAGCCGATAGGGCGTGTCGCCGATGCCGTTGGCGCGAAGGCGAGCACGAGACAGGGCGGTCATGGCCAGTAATCCAGCCGCCGCATCCGGGGCCGCCGTATCCAGGGCCGCGGCGTTCAGGCGAATTGTCACCCCGAGTGGCGAGCAGGGCGAGCCCGGACGAAAACCGACTCTCCTAGAAAACATCGTTGAGCTTCCGATGCGCTACAGCCCGCAGGAGGGCTGGGGCACCTTCGCTCTCCTTTGGGGACTGCTGCTCGTAGTCACCGTGACGTTGCAACAGGCGGACTGGACCGAGACGCCTGGGATGATTTTCATCGTCCTTCTCGCGTCTGCCGTCGGGCTGGGTTTGGCGAAGGTGAGGCTGCCGTGGCCGCTGCTCATTCTCGCCGGGCTGGCGCTGGGTTTCCTCATCGTCTACTGGCAGACGTCGAGACTGGTGGCCGACGAGTCGTTCATCGGGCAACTGCGCCAAACAGCCGTGCGCCTCGACGAGTGGTACGAGGCGGCCAC
>CAUZIR010000280.1:0-2697 GCA_963579815.1 Dehalococcoidia bacterium | reverse complement strand
TGGGCGGTCTGTTCGTCGAGCACGACGACCCTTTGCCCGACCAACCCACTCAGGAACAGGCCATACCCCGCATAGACGAGTTCCTCAGAATGGAGCCGACCCTCTCTGAGATACCCCTTAACGTCGATCGAAGCACCCTGCGCGTGCGCCACCCCGGCTACGACATACGGGGCACCGAACGCGACCACAACGTTGTGTTCCCCATCGACCGCCTCTTGGAGGCGCAGCAGAACGGGACTGTCGGAGAGATTGCCGAGACGAACTACTCTTTCGTCGGTGCTACTTCGCAGCTTCGCCTGAAAAAACACGCCGCCCCTGCATGGGCCGGGATGCTAATCGAGCGAGGAGTCGACGCAGCCCTCCTGGTAGGTGCCTGACCAGAGTGCCATGTGTCCGTCGGACACACCGCCAGAATCCTCGAAGAGGCAGGCATAGCCACCGTATGCGTCTACATACGGGCATTTGCACACCTTGCACGCCGCATCAAGCCGCCCAGGGTCCTGCTCACCAGGCACATCCTCGGCCGCACAATAGGCGCGCCCGGTGACGTCGAGCGACAAACCGAAGTAGTGGAGGCGGCGCTAGACCTGCTGGCCACTGCGACCGCCCCTAACACCGTCAGGGAGCTACCGGCCGGGTACCGCACCGCCACGGGGCGTCCTGACCCGCCAAATCGCGCCTCACCAGGCCGCACGTTGCCACGCCACAGGCCCCTTCGTTGACCCGTTACGGGGTGGGTGCTAAATTCCAAGCGATGGCCCCCCGACAACCAGCGAAACGCCCGATAAGCAAAAATAAGACCTCCACCAGAGAGGTTCGCCTGTCCATGGCGGCCGAGAACTACCTCGTTTCCATATTCCAACTCGACGAAATAGGCATCCGAGTCACGTCCACCCACCTGGCCGACCAGTTGAAGCGGTTGCCGGAAGCAGAAGGCCTCGGCACATCGCTGCCTTCTGTTGGCGGAATGCTGCGGCGACTCGTGCGCGAGAACCTTGTCGAAATGTCACCGAACAAGGACATCAAGCTGACAACGGACGGCAGAGCCAACGCAGCAAAAATAGTCAGGCGTCAGAGGTTAGCGAAGCGAATGGTCGTGGACCTGCTGGGCCTGGAGCCACACCGGGCTCACGAAGAGGCGCACCGGCTTGAACACGCTATCTCAGAAGAGCTGGCCGAGAAAATCGACGAGCGCCTGGGCTTCCCCACCACCTGCCCCTTCGGTCACCCAATACCCGGCAGCGCGTTCGTCCGGGACAAACTCACCGTCCCGTTAGAGAAAGTCGTGACCGGCACCACCGTCACCATCGACCGTATCCCGGAGGACGACGGCGAACTGCTCCAGTACTTCGTAGCCAACCAGGTCATGCCCGGTGTCCGCGCCCAGGTCAAAGACGCCGCCCCGTACCGGGGGGTGGTAACCCTGATTACGGGCACGGGGAACACCGGCCCTGGGAACACTGGCACGGCCGAAGTGGTGGTGAGCTACGAGGTCGCCCAGCGCATCTGGGTCACACCCGTTGGTGTGCCTCAGGACCCTCTCAAACCCCCAGACTCCCGGCCCCAGAACCAGGGTAGTTCGGGCCAAAAGGGCGTTTAACTACCATCAAAAAAGCCGCCCCTTGTGAGCCGGCTTCAGTGCCGGGGAACCAGAGTTAAACCCTAGCGCCCTTGCTGGCCAAGAATGTACTGGACCAGATGCCAGCGATCCTCTTCGGTTAACAGGCTGCGGAAGACCGGCATCACCGTCGGGTTCGGCTGGTCAATCATGGCCAGCGTGAATCCGGTCCGGCTACCGTACGAAATCCACGCGAACACTTCGCCTTCGGTCCCACTTGCGACCGCGCCGGCTATCAAGTCGGCCGGGGCAGCGCCACTCACCAACTTCTCTTTTAATGGGCCGTCGCCACGCATTCCTGTTCCGTGACAGACCACGCAATTGACCCGGAACAACTCCGCACCCTCAGCCGCGTCGTACGAGGCAGCGAAGGCAGCGGGTTCGGTCAGGGAAACATACTCTTCGCCCGTGTAGGTAAGTTCCACCGGCGCTCGAACACTCGTGTCGGGTCCGCCTATAGCTATTGAACCCTCCGGGGGCAGCAGCCTGGGTCCCTCTTGCACCTTGTAAGAGGGGGCGTAATGCATTTCAGAGAACACAATTACCGCGTGGCTGCCAGTCTCCGGGAAGGCGGGCAACTTGAAGTTGGCGACGCCGAGCACGCCGGTTTCGCCAGTGTTGTTGTTATAGCAGCCAACTGCCACCACGAGAACGAGTGCCAGCCCCAGGGCGGCCAGCGCTCGTCGTCTCACCTGGGCCGTGCTTACGAGCATACGAGCCCCGAGTCCTGATTTTCTGTGATCAGTCGAAATCGGTCTGCTCCCAGCCGCGCTTAATGTCCTCGGCGCCCGCGCCAGTGAGGATCTCCTCGGCCTTACCGACCCTCTCGGCGTCGGTGGTGACCGTTAGGCCAATGTAACCCTCGGTAATACGAGTGTCATACGCCCCCATGAACAATCTAGGAAGACGGGACTCAATGATGATGCCGATCACCGTAAAGATGATCGCCCCCAGCATCGTGCCCTCGTACATGATGATCGACATCGGAGGAATCGACAGAATCGGCTTACCGCCCGTGACCAGTGGGTACGCCAGCTGCGTCCCGGCCGTCAGGACCAGGCCGATGATGAACCCGCAGG
>CAUZIR010000279.1:0-2703 GCA_963579815.1 Dehalococcoidia bacterium | reverse complement strand
CGGATGTCGAAGCGGCAAGGACGATAGACGCTACGGGCAAAGTCGTGTGCCCCGGATTCATCGACGTGCACGCCCACTCCGGGCTGGTGATTCTCGAACAGCCCGAACACATGCCAAAAGTGCACCAGGGCGTGACCACCGAGGTAATCGGCATAGACGGCAACTCTTACGCGCCGTTCAAAAATCCTCTGGATTTGGACAGGATGATCCGCATAAACGCCGGTCTGGACGGCGACCCTGAGCTACCCGGACGCTGGGGCAGCGTCACCGAATATCTCGACATGTTCGACCGTAAGGTTGCCGTGAACATTGCCTACATAGTCGGCAACTCGCCCCTTCGAGTGGGTGCGATGGGCTGGGACATGAAGGCCGCGAGCCGCAAAGAAATGGACGCCCAGAAGGCGCTGCTGCGCGAAGCTATGGCCGAGGGGGCTTTTGGCATTTCGACGGGACTGGACTACCCGCCGGGCAGTTATGCAGACACCGACGAACTGGTCGAGCTGTCGACCGAAGCGGCGAAGCTGGGCGGCTTCTACCACACACATGTGCGCTATCGCCTGGGAGACGGGTACCTGGACCCGTTCAGGGAAGCGATAGAGATAGGCAGGCGCAGCGGCATCCCCATTCACCTGACGCATATGGCACGAAGGAACGCATATCCTGGCGGCCTGGCGCGCATTTTCGAGCTTGTGGAGACGGCCCGCGACGACGGCATGGACGTGACGTTCGACTGCTACCCGTACCCGGATGGAGGCACACGCTTGCTGGTGCTGTTCCCCGGCTGGGTGCACGACGGCGGGCCGGAGAAGATAGTGCAAAGGCTCGCGTCGAAAGAGGTTCGGGAGCGACTACGAAAAGAGGTCGGCGTCTTCAACCTGAGCTGGGACGACATGTGGGTGACGTACTTCAAGCACCCCCGCAACAAGCGCTACGAGGGCAAGACGATAGGAGCGCTGGCCGAGATGCGAAAGCAGCACCCGGTCGACGCACTGTGCGACCTATTAGTTGACGAGGACTTGCAGGTGTCGTTCAGGGACGCTTCTGCGGATTCGCGGGCAATACCCGATCTGGTGACGCACGAGCTGTACATGGTCGGGAGCGATGCCCTGCTGATAGGCGACTTCCCGCCGCCGTCGGGCTACGGTTGCTTCCCGGTGATCCTGTCAGACATAGTGCGGGAGGAACGCAAGCTGTCGCTACAGGACGCGATTCGCAAGATGACGTCTTACCCGGCGCTGCGAGTGGGAATTCCCGATAGGGGCCTCATAAAAGACGGCTTCAAGGCCGATCTGGTGGTGTTTGACGCCGACGAGATAAGGGCGCACGCCACGGTGCAGCGCCCGAAAGAGCTTTCGACCGGCGTTGAGTACGTCATCGTCAACGGCACGGTCGTCATCGACCAGGGCCGCCACACGGGAGCGCTTCCCGGCAGAGCCCTGAAGCGAGGGGGCTAGTGCCAGCCTACTAGTACAGTTCTAGATACTCGCTCGATTCCCAGTCGGTGATGTGCGCTCGGAAGCGAGCCAGTTCGTGCCGCCGCATGATGGTGTAGGCGGTGACGAAGTCTTTGCCCAGCAGATCGGCAAAGGCCGTGTCGGCGTTCAGGGCGTCGAGTGATTCCTCAAGTGTGCCCGGCAGCTTTTCGTACTGGTCGTCGTCTTCTACGGGTCCGGCGGTCGGGTCCGGTGTTTTGGCTGCGACGCCCTTTTCTAAGCCAAGCAACCCGGTGGCCAGTACGCCAGCGACGGCCAGGTATGGGTTCGTCAGGCCGGTGCCGAGTCGGTTTTCCAGGTGGGTGTTGTCGTCTCGCGAGTTCTTTGCTCTAACCGCCGCACTTCGATCTTGTGGCCCCCAGCTGATGTTGGAGGGGGCGAAGTGGTGCGGCACGAACCGGCTGTAGCAGTTGATGGTCGGGGCCAGCAGCGCCATGGACGCGCGGGTGTGGTCGAGCATGCCCTGGATGAACTGGCGCGATAGCACCGAGAGGCCGTCGGGGTCGTCAAGGTCGAGGAAGAGGTTCTCGCCGGTGGCCTTGTCGTTAAGGCCGATGTGGATGTGGCAGCCGGAAGCCGCGTCTTCCGGCAGCGGCTTGGTCATAAACGTAGCGTTGTAGCCCATCTGGTGGGCGATGGTCTTGACGCCATTTTTGAACGTGAAGCCCTGGTCGGCGGCGGTCAGCCCATCTGCGGGGGCGAAGTTGATTTCGAACTGGGATGGGGCGTACTCGGCGTTGGCGGTGATGATGTCGAGACCTGCGCGCGGCATCTCTTCGAGGATTCGGTCGATGACGGGCAGGTAGGTGTTGCGCATGGTGTTGAAGATGTGCGGGCCGCCGAAGTAGGGCTTGTTCTCGTCCGGGGACAAGACGTAGAACTCGTATTCCAGGCCGACTTTGACGAAGTAGCCCATGTCGTCGGCTTTCTTCAGCAGTTGACGCAAGATCCACCGGGGGGCTACTTCGTGGGCGGTGCCGTCTTCCCACTCGCCCTCGCAGATAAGCCGGGCGGTATTTTCTAGCCAGGGCACGACCAGGGCTGTATCGAGGTCGGGCTTGAGGTACTGGTCGGCGTAGTTGACCTCTTCGTTGTAGAGCGTGCCAGGTACGACCGACGACGCGGTGTCGAGCACGACGGTGCCGCCGTACATGTTCAGGCCCTTGGTGGCGTAGCTTTCGACGTGAGCCAGGGGCACTAGCTTGGAACG
>CAUZIR010000278.1:0-2710 GCA_963579815.1 Dehalococcoidia bacterium | reverse complement strand
CCGAGATGAGCCACCAGTGCTTCCACGTCAGTAATCATGAACCCACGGGAGCCGAAACCGAGCGACGGGAACTGCTCTACTACGTCAGTGACCACTACGGTCACCGGCGCTCCCTCCACCGAAATGGTGGTCGCGCTTCCAAGGCTAGCGCCTATGTCTGTGGCCATTGCCGCGCTCATTATTACCGGCAACGGCCCGCCGGTCGGGTTCACGAAGAAACCCCGAACGCCAGCTATCGTGTCCTGCCCGAAGGTGAATAGGCCTGCTCTCAGGCCGGAATGTGGCTCGTCTTGCACCAACGCCACAGAGTCTTCCGCCACCGCCGAGGTTGGAATTGAAGCCCATTTGAGGGACCCTTCGAAATCCTCTAATACGGTCGGGTTCTCGCCTCCCGGGTTTGGGCCTTTCGAACCGAATAGTTGGATGTCGTCGAGTTGAAGCGAACCCGAGGATCCCCCGCCGCCGAAAGTGGGCTCGAATAGCTGAAGCGCGACCAGCTCTGCAGGGTACTCCAGGTCGCCAATTTCCGCCTCGACAAAATGCCAGTCTGCGCTACCCAGCTTGCCCATCGTCGCCTTGCTAAACTGGCCGTTGGCCTCTCTGAAGACGGCCCACAGGAACAACTGGGAGTAGAACTTGTCGGGCTTAATCCACACGCCAATGTTGGCGGCGGTCTCAGGCACGGCCAGCGAGTTTTCCTGTTTGCCTGCGACCAGTCCACGCATGAGGGTTGGTAGCGACTTTTCCGCGAAATCCTCTCGGAACCAGCTCATCTGCCCGAACGTTACGGGGTCGATCCCCAGTATTGTGAACTGCCCCCCCCGGCCGGTAGCGCCGAACGACCCGGTCTTTCGCATTCCCACCGCCATCGAGGTCACGTCGGGGACATCGGCAAACCGTTCCCGGAAAGCCGAAACTCCCTGGGCAGAAACCGACGGAATATCCGCGATCCGCAGGTCAGCGACGGCGTTGTGGCTGATGCGTTCCAGGTTGCTGCGGTCGAGCGTGGCCCCCACCGTAGTGGCAATCACCGCGAGCCCTGTAGCGGTAATGAGCAGGACCATCAAGCCGCTGTACCTCAGCGGGTCGCGGGCCATCTGGCGCAGTCCCACCGCGACCCAGGCCGGCGCTCGACCGACGGCCAGGCGCAACGCGACAAAGGCGACGTGCAGCGGCACCAGCGCAAGCAGGGCTATCTTAGGTGCGGACAGCAGGCCCCCGTCTGACAACGGCTCCAACCACACGTATACAACTGCCAGGCCCAGCAGCGCGGCCATCCCCAGCACTTCGGTGGCCCGGCTCACTAGGCCTGGTGAATCGCCCGCTCTTATGGCTAACCAGTACGCAGCAGCCGCACCAATGAGGGCGGCGCCCGACCACAGCCAGGACGTGAAGTCGCCATCAGCGGCCTTGTCGGCCACCATAACCGGGCCCAGCAACGCGACCACCACCACCGTGACCATCTGGAGCAACACGTGTGACTCGCCCGAGATGAACTTCATCACCAGAGGAAACGCCCGTAAAAAGATAAGCGCCACCGCTACCAACAGCAAAATAGGCGCAAGCAGGAACGTTTCATCCAGTTCAACATCTTGAAACAGGCCGCCCGACGCGAGACTGCCGCGAGACTGAAGCTCAAAGAAGATGAGCCCGCCAATAATCAGCACTGCTATGTCGATGTTCAGTCGCTGAAAAATGGGAGCCTGGGAAGGGCGTGAACCCTCAACTCTTTGTGCTTCTATCGACTTTCGGGCCACCCACAAAACAGGCAACAGGTAAATGACCAGGGAGAAAATCCCCATACCCGCCGCGGCCGCGAAAGACACCCAGGCGAGTTCTACCGGTATCGAGTCACCGCCAGTGACGCCTCCAAAAATGCTCAGCTTGCCAGCAACGGCTATCAGCCCGGCACCCAGGAACGGCGCTATAACGAACGCCACAGTCGCAAGAATTGCAGCTTCCAGGGCGTATGTACGAAGCAAGTGAAAGCTGGAAGCGCCACGGGCCCTCAACAGGGCGACCTCTCGCTCCCGCGCCTGCAACAGGTGGGCAACCATCATGCTCAGGTAATAAAGAACAGTCGCCACTATTAAAGCCACCAACAACACCAACGGCAGAGTGGCGAACAGGGTCCGGCGCTTCAACTGCTCCAACAGTGTGTCGATGCGGGTCAGTACGGTGGAAGCTGCGGGGCCGCTGGTGAGTTCGGCTTCGAATCCGGCTATCGCGTCCAGGCTCCTATCCGGCGTCCACTCTTTTAGCGTCTCGGGGTCGATGAAAATCAGCCAGCTAGAGTCGATCTGGCTGCCAGGGAAAGCGGAACTAAGTGAACCGAGCAGCCCCGCGCGCGACGTGAACAGGGGGAGCGGTCGCTCATCCGGGTCAATGACGACCTCGCGCTCCGTGCGGTCTTCGGGGGGAGATGGCCGCAAAAAAGTGTCGGCCCGTTCCCTCCAGAACTCGTTTTCCGGGTCCGTGGGCTCGAAGATGCCGACGACCCGAGCGTAGATGCGAACCGGGCTGGCGAAGTGGGGCGCAAGCTCGACCACGTCACCTACGTTGAGGTCAAAGCTCTGTAGAGACGCGGTACCGACGGCCACCTCAATTTCGGGGCCATACTGCCCTTGAACTACCGAGTCTCCGGGCATTTGACCGTCAACAAATTTCACGTTGTCCTGCAGGCCAACCATCGCCTGAATCCAGCCTCGCG
>CAUZIR010000277.1:0-2740 GCA_963579815.1 Dehalococcoidia bacterium | reverse complement strand
AAGCGGGAGGCGATTGGCCGGTGGCTGCTCACGTCACACATACCTCGCTAAAAGAGGTCTCGGCGCTGGCCGACCATGCCGAGGGCGTCGGCTTCGACCTGCTCGTGCTGGCCGCTCCCTACTTCGTTACTAAGACGGAAGACCAGGTCGTGGAGTTCGTTCGGCGCGCCGCAGAAGGCACGGGCCTGGCCATCATGTTTTACAACTCTCCCCAGTTCGGCATCGTCATGAGCGCGGCGGGACTGGGCCGCATCTGCGAGGTGCCCAACGTCGTCGGGGTGAAAGAGGCCAGCTTCAACCCGGACATCTCGATAGAAGCTCATCGGACCCTTGGTGAGACGGCCATCATCTCGACACCCGACGAGTGGGTGCTGTTCAAAGGCCCCGATCTCGGTTTCGAGCAGCAGGTAATGTTCGCCAACACCTCCGACTGGCGATTCGACACGCCAGAGGAGAACCACTACGTCACCTTCATCGAAAAGGCCATGAGTGGGAACCTGGACGCCGACTACTACGACGCCCACATCAAGCCAATCAAGGCGCTGTCCGACGAGTGGTGGGGGCGGACCGTAAAAAAGCAACACGGTGCACTCCCGGCGCCTATGGTCAAGTATTGGGGTGAGTTAATGGGTATGGCCGGTGGCCACGTTAGGGCACCGCTGACCGACATGACAGACGAAGAGAAGACCGAGTTGGCCCGTGACCTCGCCCAAGTTAGGGGAGAGAGCCGGTCGGTCGGTACATAAACGAAATGAAAGCAATTACAAGAGCGCCAGGAGGCCTGAGCCGATGATGTTGATGGTTAGCGTCCAGAACCTGCCCGAGGCCCACGAAGCCATGAAGGGCGGCGCGGACATTATCGACGTGAAAAACCTGCAGGAGGCGCTGGTCGGCTCGGCCAACCCCGGCGTCTTCAAGGCGGTTCGTGAGGCCGTCCCGGCCGAAATCCATGCCAGCCTGACCCTGGGCGTCGTCCCCGTTCAGGCGGGCACGGTGGCCATGGCCGCCTGGGCTGCTGGCCGCATGAACGCGACCTCTGTCAAAGTTGGTTTTAGGGTGGCGGAGTACGACAAGGCCGTCGAGGTGCTGCTCGCTTCGCAAGAGGCGCTGGCGGACACCGAGACCAAGCTAATCGGCTCACTGTTCGCCGACAACGTTCTGTACGACGGCGGCTTGGACCCCCATCTCATGCCCCAACTGGCCAGGGACGGTAAGTGCGACGGTTGGCTCATAGACACGCTGACAAAAGACGGACGCAACCTGTTCGACTTCGTGCCCGAGCCCGAACTCAAGGAGATGGTGCTGGAGGGTAAGGGAGACGGCATGAGCACGGCCCTGTCCGGCCACCTGAAAATGTCCGACCTCGACGAACTGGCCCGGGTTAACCCCGACATCGTAGGCGTGCGCGGGGCGGTCTGCGCCAAGGGCGAACGCGAAGAGGGCGTGTACTGGGAGTCCGTAGCCGAGTTCAAACGACAGGTCGACCTGCGCAAGTCCGGCGAGGTGGACGTGCTGGACGGCGCTGTTGCCACAAACGGTACGGCTACCAACGGCGCCAGTGACTGGACCGTTATAGACGGCACCGGCAAGACCTGCGCGGGCATTCTGGCGGCTCTAGAGGGCCATATCGGTGTGGCGCCGAATTCGTACGTTGAGGTAATTATCCCGGACGTGCTCAACACTTACGACGTTATCGTCTGGGCGGAGCGCGGCAGCCACGAGGTTCTCACCCAGCGTCGGGACGAGAACGGCTCGCTCCGTATGCTCATCAAGCCATAACCAAAGGCGGACCGCAGTTAACTCCGCCTTAAGCTTAGGGCTGAAACCTGGAGAGAAGTGCTACCATGAGCCTGGAACCGGACGCACACTTGGGTTGCGTCACCGGGTTCGCGGAACAGTAATATGACCTGGATAGAAACCGTCGCCGTAGTCAGAGATATCGCGATTGTCGCGTTGGCCCTCGTCACCACGCTCGCCGTGGTCGTTGTGTTTGCCAAGATTACCGCGCTGGTCGACTCGACCAAGCGGATCGTCAAAGGGGTGGAGGACGTTACGTCCTCTATCGCCGGTGCTGTCGGCCCCGTTGGGGCTGGGGCCGGTTTTTTTGCTGGGATCGCCAGGGCGGCTGCGCCGTTCATCAAGTCTTCGGAAAGGGACGAACCCGAAGACTAATCGGCGAACAGGCGTCACAGGCGCGAAGGCCAATTGGGCGTCAACAGTGGAGAGGAGAGCAGTCATGGCTGACAAGCAGAGCGAAGGGTTGTTCTTGATGGGTTTCGTCGTTGGAGGCGTGCTGGGCGTTGTCGCCGGTTTGCTGCTCGCCCCCAAGCCTGGCTCCGAGACGAGGGCCGACCTTGCCGACTACGGTGAGGTCGTGCGCGAGCGAGCGGAAGAGGTCGCCGCCCAGGTTCGAGAGAGAGTGGGGCCTGCTGTTGACACGGTGAGAGACGCAGTCGGACCGGTCATCGAGCAGATGGCGGGCGCGAGGTCATCTGGGGACGACGGCTCCCGAAACTGAGCCCCGGCTGGTCGGTGCTAGGCCACCGGGCCTATAACGCTAGCCACTAGAGCCTTTAACGCCAGTTACTGGGGCTTGTATCGGGGATACGAGCCGAACACCTTCAGAGTCGTGACGGTCTCTCGAATCCTGTCCAATGCACGGCTCAGGTGTGTGTCGAGGCGATGGCCGTCGAGGTCTAGCAAAAAATAGTACCGCCCAAGCTCCAGCTTGTTCGGCCTA
>CAUZIR010000276.1:0-2767 GCA_963579815.1 Dehalococcoidia bacterium | reverse complement strand
GACGAACGCTGTTTCCATATCGTTATCTCTCCTGCTTAAACGCCCTGCGGCGTCGTTGGCCGCTATGTTAACGATAGGTGCTATCGTGCGGGCGATCCCAGTCCCCGTGCAGTGGGCCAGTGGGCAATGGGCCAGTGGAGTGTGTCAGATGATTCGACTATTAGTACTCGGAATATTCGCAGTCCTGTTCGCTGTCGCCTGCTCCTCAGCTGCGTCTGAGCAGGTGACCGAGAACAATGGAGAGGCGGCCCCTCTGCCCGTCGAGGAGCAGGTAGCCCAGCTCGGGGACTTCGAGCAGACATCCGACATGAAGGCCAGCCGGGAACGCTTCGCGGCTATCAGGTTGAGCGACGGCAGGGTGCTTGCCGCTGGTGGTCGAGGCCGGGGCCTGGGTAACGTCGAGGTAGGAAACTTCGAAGAATCAACGGAGCTGCTCGACCCCGAAACGGTCGAATGGACCTTCACCGGCGACATGGCCGCCAAGCGCCAATCTCCCGCCATGGTCGAGCTAAACGACGGCCGGGTTCTCGTTGCCGGGGGCCTGGGACAGCAAAAAGAGACCATTTCGACGGCAGAAATTTGGGACCCGGCGACGGGCGTGTGGGTTGCCACTTCGCCCCTGAACCTGTCCCGCAGTGGCATGGGCGTCACCAAGCTGCTGGACGGGCGCGTGATGCTGGTGGGCGGCAAGACAGACGACAAATTCCTCGTCGCCACGCTCGTCAAAAGCGAGATATACGACCCCGCGACAGCTACCTGGTTTGAGACCGCGCCCATGTCCGAAAAGCGCATCAACCACACCACCACGTTATTGGCGGACGGCCGGGTACTGGTCGTTGGGGGCGGCAAAGAAGACGGTCCCTACCTCAAGACCGTGGAAATTTACGACCCGGCCAGCGACACCTGGATAACCGTGTCGCCCATGAAACTCTCCCGGTCCTTCCACACCGCCACCACCCTCGTTGATGGCAGGCTGCTCATCGTCGGTGGCAGAGGAAAGCGCGTCATCGCCGAAATCTACGACCCCATATCCGATACCTGGACGGAGGCTGGCCAGACGACGGCGGCACGGGCCGAGCACAGCGCGGTCCTGCTTTTGGACGGCAGAGTGCTCGTGACAGGCGGCCTCGGCTCACTGAACCAGAGCGAAATATACGACCCGGAAACAAACGAGTGGAGCGACACCGCCGTGCTGAACGTCGGGCGCTATCGGCACAACTCTGTCCTGCTTAAAGACGGCCGGGTGATGGTCATGGGCGGCAACGGCAAAGAAGGAATTCTCGTGGCGTCTGAGGTACTGGCCTTTGCCGGTGGCTCGACAGCCGTAGCCTCGGACCGATCAGGCGAGTCCCAGCAGCCCGTCGGAACTCCCACCCCCCGGCCAGACGCCACTGCCACCCCTCAGCCCACGCCAACGCCCGAGCCCACCCCAACGCCTGTTGTAGTCGTCGAAACGTTGACGTTCCCGGCGTCCATCCAGTCGGACCCCGGCCTCGTGGCCACGCACGCTAATCTGGGCCAACCGGTCAGGCTCACTGTTGGGCAGGAGCTAAACAGCCCCAAAGGCCCGGGCGGACTGATCATGAGGTACGTAACCCTCGTAGAGGACACACGCTGCCCCGCCGGTTCAAGTTGTGACGAACCCGGCCAGGTCGTCGTACGCATAGCGCTGAGAATCCTCACCGGACCGCTGGGTGAATCCGACATGGTCATCAAGGACGGTCAGGTCGGCACCACCGTGAAAAAATTCGGCCGTTACTCGGTCGCATTCCTCGGCCTTGAACCGAAGCCAACGGCTGCGGGCGCAGCGTCACCGGAAGAAGCCACTGCGACGCTGGTCATTTTCCAACCCTAAGTAAAAGCGAGTAACACGGTCACATGAGCCACAAAGTACTAATTCTTGGAGCGGGCTTCGGGGGCCTCGAACTTTCGAGCCTGCTCGATAACGAACTCGGCGACGAAGTCGAGATCACTCTTATCGACAAAAACAGCGGGTTCGTTTTCGGGTTCTCCAAGTTCGATCTAATGCTCGGCCAGGCAACCCTGCCCGAGGTGGTCCTGTCGTACAGCGACATGACCAAGCCAGGCGTGAATTTCCGGCAGGAGACCATCACGGCCATAGACCCGGCCAACCGAGCGGTGACGACCGACAGCAACAGCTACGAGGCCGACACCGTCGTGGTCGCGCTGGGCGCCGAGTTCGACATCGCCGCCACCCCTGGTTTCGCCGAAAGTGGCCACGAGTTCTACTCCGTCCCCGGCGCCATTGCGGTTAAAGACGTGCTGGCCGACTACAAGTCAGGCAGCCTCGTGATAGGCATCCTCGGGCAGCCCTTCAAGTGCCCCCCCGCCCCGTGTGAGGCGGCCATCTTGCTCGACGAGTGGTTCGAACAGCGCGGCCTTCGCAGCGACATTGACATCACCCTGGTGTCGCAGTGGAAAGTGCCCATCCCTCCCTCGCCAGACGGAAGCAAGGCCATCGTTGAGAAATTCGCTGAACGCAACATCAACTACATAACCGAACAGATCATCACCAGCCTCGACCCGGCGACATCTACGGCCAACTTCAAAGACGGCGGATCCATCAGCTACGACCTGTTTCTGGGAATACCTGTGCACCGGGTGCCAGAAGTCGTGCGGCAGTCAGGGCTGTCAGAAAACGGCTGGGTCCCGGTAGACCACACCAACCTCGCTACCAAATTCCCCGGTGTCTACGCCGTCGGCGACGTCACCAGCGCGCCCACACCCAAGGCAGGCGTATTCGCCG
>CAUZIR010000275.1:0-2780 GCA_963579815.1 Dehalococcoidia bacterium | reverse complement strand
TGTTGGCAGTAGGGGTGGGGCTCTACTACGGTCAGGACTACGTGGCGGCGTTCCGGGTGATCGGCCTGCTCATGCTGGTAATGACACTGCCGGTCCTTATTTTGCTGCGGGAGCGGCCCTGGGAGCTGCGAGAGGAGACGAACACGCCGTCCGGCTGGGTGGGTAGCGGGTTCCAGGGCGCTTTCACCGACCTGGTCGCTACAATGCGGAACGCCTCGGCGTACCCCGGCCTGCGCAGCCTGCTGGTGGGGCGGTTCTGGTATTACCTGGCTGTGAACACCGCGTCCATTTTCGCCTTCCTATACGGCACCGAGACTATTGGTTTCAGCGAACAGAAAGTCTACGGAGTGATGGCGTTGGGGATTGTGGCGGCGGCAGCGTCGGCACAGCGGTGGGGCAAGCTCAACGATGCCATCGGCCCGTTCCGTACGATGAAGATAGTCATGGTGGCGTGGTTTTTCGTCCTGCTCGGTACCGTTGCCATACCCTGGCTGGGCCTCTCGTCCGACCTGTACTGGGTGATCGGCGCGGCCAGCGGGATAATGGTCTCCGGGACATGGGTGACCGACAGGCCACTACTACTGAAGATTGTCCCCATTGAGCACGCCGGTCAGTTTTTCGGGCTGCACAGCCTGACGGGCCGATTGGGCACGATTGTGGGCCCGGTCATGTGGGGGTTCATCGCGAATAAGAAGATCTGGTTCGGGCACGGCCCCGATTTGGGGCTGGGGTTTGGCCAGACGGCCTCGGTTGTGGGCCTGATTGGTGGCACGGTGCTGGCGCTGTACTTCATAGCCAGGTCCGGCGACGAGTTTGGGTCAGGCTCGGCCCCAGGCCCAGACACGAGCATGGGCATGGGCACGGGCATTACCGACCAGCCTGCGGGCTAGCTCTCTTTAGCCCGTTGGCTAGCCCTCAGTATCGCCCTTGTAGTTCTCCACCTCTAGTTCTCCCGACTTACCCGCGCTGAGGTACAGCCTCGGCACCCTTCGGCTTATTCTGCACACGACCTCGTAAGGGATGGTCGACGCCCACCGGCCCGCTGCCCTTGCACTGATGCTCGCGTCACCCTGTGTGCCGATGAACACCGCCTCTTCGCCGGGACCAACGCCGGGGATGTCTGTGATGTCTACGAGCGTGGTGTCCATGCTGACGTTGCCGACTATGGGAGCCTCTTCACCGGCGATGAGCACGTGGCCCTTGTTGGACGTGAGGCGGGCGAGGCCGTCGGCGTAGCCCACCGGTAGGGTAGCGATGAGGGACGGCCGGTCGGTTTTGAAGGTGCGGTTGTAGCCCAGGGCAGTGCCGACAGGCACGGTTTTAACGAAGGCGACGCGGGTTTTAAACGACATGACGGGCGACAGTTCGACCGCACCACGGTGGCGCGACGGGTGGATGCCGTAGAGCGAAAGGCCCGCGCGGACCATGTCGAACCACGAGCCGCTGTGCAGGAGCGTGCCCGCGCTGTTGGCGACGTGGCGGACGATGTGGTGGTGACCGGCGGCCTCGATGCCGTCGACGGCCTCGGTGTAGATGCGGATCTGCTGCTTTGTGTACGTCAGGTCGTCTTCGTCGGCCGACGACAGGTGGGAAAAGATGCCTTCCAGCCGTACGCCCTTGTAGCCGGTGGCCTGTTCGACGAACCCGGCGACGTCGTCCGGGCCGATGCCCAGGCGGCCCATGCCGGTGTCGAGTTTGAGGTGATAACCAACGACCTGCTTCCGGGCAAGAGCCACAGCTGAGAGGCGACGGACGGCGTCCATGTCGTAGATGGTGGGGGTGAGGCCCAATTCAACGAAGGTTTCTTCTTGTCCGGGGAAGCAGCCGCCGAACACGAGTATGGCCCCGGAAACCCCGGCCTCACGAAGTGTGACGGCTTCCTCTGTTATCGCGACGCCGAAGGTCTTGGCACCGGCCGCTTGCAGGGCGTTTGCAACGCGGGGCGCGCCGTGACCGTAGGCGTCGGCCTTCACCACCGCCATGACGGTTACGTCCGACGGCAGGTGGTCGCTGACGGCCCGGTAGTTGCCGACGAGCCGGTCGAGGTCTATCTCGACCCACGTCGGGCGCTGGCCAGCTAAAGCAGTTGAAATAGACACGCTACGCCCGGGGCACGGCTAGTTCGGAGATGAATTCGGCGTTGGGGACCTTGGCGAACTGGGCACCGGGCATCTTTATCTTGGTGGACCGGGAGCCGGACCCGAGTATGACGTAGTCGAGGCCGTCGATAGCATCGTCCACGTATATGGGGATGTCGGCAGGCAGGCCGAACGGGGTTACGCCGCCGATCATCATGCCGGTGACGTCTTTGGTCTGCTCGGCGGACGCGAACGAGACGCGGCGAACGCCCATGAGCTTGCGCACGCGCTTGTTGACATCGAGCGATGTCGAAGCGAGCACGACACAGACGCAGTACTGCTCCGGGCCTTTTTTCGACGCTATTAGCAGGGTGTTGGCGCTGCGCTCGGGCGGGTAGCCGTACTTTTCACAGAACTGCGCGGTGTCGGCGAAGTCGGGGTCGATCTCGATGATCTCGTGGTCAATGGCCAGAGACGCGAGGGCGTCGCTTACTTTTGCCGCCGGGTCCGTTGGACCCTCCTTGCTCGCCAAATTAGGCATTGGGCAGCACCGCCGCGTGGTGTTTCGTAAGGGCGGCCAGCCGGTCCGGGTTGGGCTCGGGCAGGCGTCCTTCGTATGGCATGAAGGTGTGGTCGGGAGTCATTACGGTCGGCGGTTCGCACAGGTCCTCTACGTAGAAGCGGGAGGACGCGAACAGGTCG
>CAUZIR010000274.1:0-2807 GCA_963579815.1 Dehalococcoidia bacterium | reverse complement strand
GGCGACCCGCTCGGAGGTGATGGATGCCTTCCGAGTGGCGGAACGGTTCGGTGCGCCCTGCCTGGTGCATGTACGCGGCATGGGCGAGCCGCCCGCCGACCTGTGCCGGGCCGGGGGCGTCGACGGCCTACAAGAAGTGATCGCCGTAGCGACTATTACAGGCGCTTCCCTGCACATATGCCACGTGTCCAGCGTCGGCCTATCGGCTACAAAGGAGCTGCTGGCGATGGTGGGAGGGGCGGCCGCGAATGGCCTGGACATAACGACCGAGTGCTACCCGTACGGTGCGGGCATGACGCAGATCGAGTCCGCACTGTTCGAACCGGGCTGGGAACGGCTGGTGAAGGTTGGCTACGAAGAGCTTCTGTGGCCGCCGACGGGTGAGGTGCTGAACGAAAAGCTATTCAAAAAGTACCGGGCCCAGGGCGGCATTGTGGTAATTCACTTCATTCCCGACGACGCAATCGAGGCTGCCGTGTCCAGCCCGCTAACGGCGATAGCCAGCG
Source organism: Dehalococcoidia bacterium (assembly GCA_963579815.1). Classification (GTDB taxonomy): domain Bacteria; phylum Chloroflexota; class Dehalococcoidia; order Lucifugimonadales; family UBA2962; genus CAUZIR01. The sequence goes on along the minus strand of CAUZIR010000274.1, from coordinate 2,301 downwards.
ACGGGTGGATGATCGACGGCGCGGGGCACCCCCGCACGGCAGGCACCTACGCGAGGGTGTTGGGGCGCTTCGTGCGTGACCGGGGCTCGCTGACGCTGACAGAGGCGATTCGTAAGGCGTCGCTCATGCCCGCACGGCGCCTGGAACGCAGGGCGCCGTCGTTCCTGCGCAAGGGCCGCATTAAAGTGGGCGCGGACGCCGACCTGGCGGTGTTCAACCCGGCGACCGTCATGGACAACGCCACCTATGAGGAACCTGGGCTGCCTTCGTCGGGCTTCGCGCACGTGCTGGTGAACGGCGTCTCTATTGTTCGGGACGGCCAGTTCCGGGCCGACACATACCCGGGCAAATCCGCCCGCGCGCCACTAGTTTAAGCGGCCACCCAGATAAGTAGCCACGAGAGCGCCAATTGGCGCTCTCGCGTTATACCCCTATAAGAACCGTTCGATCTGGGGCAGGTCCAGCTCTGCGGTGATGTGATCGAACCACTCGACAACCTCTTTGTGGAGCGGGATGCCGTTGGCCTTGCGGTCGATCTCTTCTTCGTGCTCGGAAAGGCCCGGGTACAGGACCCGCTCGTGGCCTTCTGCTGGCTTGGTTGTGCGCAGGGTCTTGAGCATCTCGTCCATGGTGTCGAGGAACCAGTCCAGGTCGGTAAACGCCTCGATGCTGTAGGCGGCGAAGTAGTGGTCCTGCGCCAGACGGTCGCTGGGCAGCATGGCCGGTGTCGCGCCGGACAGCATAGTCCCCAGTATCTCGGGGATCATGGCCAGTCCGTAGCCCTTGTGCGACCCCTGTTCGCGCGTCCCACCGAGAGGCAGTTGCCAGTAGTTGTCCCGGCCCGGAGACAGTTCCGGCTCCAGGATAGGGGTGCCGTCGAGCCTGGCTATCCAGCCGGGCTCCAGCATCGCCCCGACTCTTTCGGCCAGGTAGATTTTGTTCCCAGCAATGGCCGTCGTGGCCGCGTCGTAGAGCAGATACGGCTCGGTGCGGGCGGGTGCGGCGATGGAGATCGGGTTGGTGCCAAACCTGGGCTCGGCAGCGAAAGTCGGCAGCACGAACACCCTGGTGCCAGCGCCGCCGGAGGTGGTCGCCATCCCAACCATGTTTTCTTTGGCAGCGAGCATGGCGTGGTGACCGACGGCGCCCATGTGGCCGCTGTTTTTCATAACGGCGATGCCGACGCCAACGTTCTTGGCTTTCTCAATTGCCCTGCGCATGGCACCGGGGGCGACTATTACGCCGAGGCCCCGGTCGCCGTCGAGGGTGACCGTGCCGGGCGTTTCACGGATTACTTTTACGTCCGGCTGAGCGTTCATTTTGCCGGACTGGAACTCGGTTACGTAGTACCGGAGCATGTTGGAGACGCCGTGGGTTTCGACACCTCGCAGGTCGGTAGAGACGAGGGTGTTCGCCCCCTCGGCCGCGTCCTCTGGCGGGCAACCCATCTTTTCCAGGACCGCCCGGACGGTCTTGTGCAGGGCCTCATGGCCGATTCGTATCTGGTCTTCTTCGGGAACCTTGAAGCGTTCGAGCAATGTGTTCTCTTCCTAGACTCTGATCTTCTTAAACTTCGCGGGTATTGATCCAGTGGGGGCTTGAATGGCGCGGTCGGCTATTCGTTACGCAGTAGCTCCTCACGCAGGCGGGAGATCACGACCTCGACCTCGTCATCGTCGAGGTTGAGGGGGTCCACGGCCAGGGTGTCGGGGCCAGCCAGCCAGTGGAGGAATATTTTTGTGTCGCCGCCGTTCTCCATGCCCTTGAGAACGTTCTCCCGGCTGGGTCCGGCCCAGTCATCGGTGAACCTAATTACGGCCGAGGGGATGAGCCAGTCTTTCTTGTTGTGCCTGACTTCCACGTCCAGGCCGGGCATTTCGATGAGCGCATCGACCACCCGCTGGGATTTTGCCCTGAAGGCGGCGTTCTCAGCGTCTTCGTCCTCGGTGACGAATGTGTTTAGCGCCTCGACCAGGCCAACGACCTCTTCTTTTGTGACCTTCATTCCCCTGCCGATGAACTGGTTGGGGGAGCCGTTGGCCCGGGCGGCCTCAATGAGGTCTTTACGGCCAGCAAGAATCCCGGTGCCCTGGGGGCCTCTAATCGCCTTGCCACCGGAGAATATGACCATGTCTGCGCCTTCGTTGATGTACCTGGTCAGGTTCTCCCTTGGCGGCACCATGGATGCGGCGTCCACGATGACGGGCAGTTTGTGGGCGTGTGCTATCTCCGCCACCTCGGGCAAGGGCATGGCGTAGGGCGCAACGAACGGTGCGACGAGGTAGGCGATAGCGGCTGTGT
>CAUZIR010000273.1:0-2811 GCA_963579815.1 Dehalococcoidia bacterium | reverse complement strand
TGGTGAAAAACACCTCGTCGGCTGTGTACAGATCATACGGCTGCAGCGCTTCCTCAGACACGGGGATGCCCAGGCGGCCCGCCAGTTCGTAGATGGCGCCGCGGGACACTCCCTGCAATATTGAGTCGTCTTTCGGGGTCTTTAGCACGCCACCGGTGACGATGAATACGTTGTAGCCGTTGCCTTCTGACAGGTTGCCGTGCTGGTCGAGCAGCAGGGGCCAGCCCTCTGGGTCCACGTCGAAGGCCTCCTGCTCGGCGATGTTGAAGTTCATGCGAGAGTAGTGCTTGATCTTCGGGTCCAGCGCCTCTGGCGAATAGCTGCGGGTACGGGTTATCACCGCGTGGGCCCCGGCTTTGTAGTAAGGGGCATATGTGGACGCGCCCAGGGGCAGGTAGAAGACCATGACGGTGGCGAGGGTCGCCGGTCCCCGGAACACGCCGGTGCCGCGAGTGACAGCCTGCCACACATGCCAGTCGCCGACGCCATCAAGCCGGGCCGCCTCGTTGCGGCGGATGCCTTCTTCACTGACGTCCGTCATCTCTTGCTGAGAGAGCCCGGCATCGATGCGGGCATACTTTAGCGAGCGATAGAGCCGGTCTACATGTTCGGCCATTTTGAACGAGCGACCGTCGAAGGTGCGGGTGAGGTCGAAGACGGCGTCGCCCACGTAGAACCCCCGGTCGAACGGCCGGATGCGCACATCGGCCTGGGGCATCCACTCGCCGTTGAAGTAGGCGACTATGTCGGTCATGGGGGGACTCCTTACTGCCAGAGCGCCCCTAGTTGTCGGAGCGGGCGTTTTTAAAGCGCAGGGCCTGGTCTACGACGTCGAGGCCTGCTAGCTCGCTGAAGGCGGCGAGCAGGCGGGTGGCGACGGGGCCGGGGCGACCGTCGCCGATCTTTCGTCTGTCCACTCGGGTAACCGGCAGCACCGAAAAAGGCGTAGAAGTAAAGAAGACTTCGTCGGCGGTGTAGACGTCGTAGGGCTGTATGGGCTCTTCGCTGAGCGGGATGCCCATCTGTTCGGCCAGTTCGAAAACGACGTCGCGGGTGACGCCCCGCAGTATGGTGGCGTCGGAGGGCGTGCTCATCACCCCGTCGCTGACGACGAAGACGTTGGAGCCCGACCCCTCGGCGATGTTGCCTTCCATGTCGAGCATGATGGGCCAGGCCGCCGAGTCGATATCGCGGGCCTCAAGGTCGGACAGGTTCAGGTGCATGCGCGAGGTGTGCTTGACCTTCGGGTCCAGGGACTGGTGGGTGTGGTTGCGCGACCGGGTGATGACCGCGCTGGCCCCGGCGGCGTACTGGTTCGCGAAGGTGTAGAAAGGCACCTCGCCCGCGTACATGACGAAGGTGGGCCTGGCGTCCAGTGTTCGCCAGCCTGCAAGGCCACGAGTGACGCTGAACCACACGCTCCAGTCGCCGAATTCGCTGCGCAGGGGCTCATTTCGCTCGACGCACTCCTGCGTGAGCTTGGTGAGTTCGTCCGGCGTGAAGCCGGGGTCGAGGCGGGCGAACTGGGCGGAGCGGAAGAAGCGGTCGATGTGGTCTTTCATGCGGAACGGCCGCCCGTCAAAGGTGCGGAACAGGTCGAAGACGGCGTCGCCGAGGTAGAAGCCCCGGTCTCCCAGTTCGATGGTCACCTGCGACCTGGGCATCCACTCACCGTTTTTGTAGGCGACGGTCTCTTTCACTCTGACGGCTCCTGTTGTTGGTTTTGGGTCTTCTCTAGGTCGGCCTGGCGCTCGGTGAACGCCTGGCGTAGCTGGGTGAGCACCGCCTCGGGGCCGTTGGCGCGAATGACGAGAATGCCGGGGTTGCGCCTGACGATCTCGCCAGTGATCCACAGCTGGTTGCGGGGCGAAACGTGCTGATCTACTAACAACGCTTCAAAGTTCGAAGACGACGCCAGGTCGATGGCCAGCTCGTCCACGACGGTGCCGGTGGCGGAGTGGCCGTCGGCGTCGAGCCGCGACGTGAGGGCTTCCAACTCTTCCTCCCGGTCGGCGTATACGAGGATTCTCTTGGTCATGGCCAGGGCCTGGTGCCGAAGGTGTTGGCCTGGTCGACAATGTCGATGCCCACGGTCTCGGACCACGCGGCGATGAGCTGGTTGACCACCGGCCCCACCTCGCCGTCGCCAATATCTCTGTTATCGGCCCTGGTCATGGGCAGCACGCCAGGGCCCGTGAATGACACGAACGCCTCGTCGGCGGTGTAGAGGTCGTAGGGCTGCAGGTCCTCTTCCACTATGGGGATGCCCAGCTGGTTGGCCAGGTCGAAGACGACCGAGCGGGATACTCCTTGCAAAATCGACTTGTCCCGTGCAGTGCGAATGGTGTCGTTGGTGACGAGAAACACGTTGTTGATGGTGCCCTCGGTCAGGTTGCCTTCCTGGTCGGTCAGCACCGGCCAGCCCCCTGGAACCACGTCGTTGGCCTCCAGCTCGGCCATGGCGAAGTTCATGCGAGTGTAGTGCTTTACCTTCGGCTCCACGGTGCCGGGCGCGTGGCTGCGGACCTTGGTGATGACGCCATGCGTACCCGTGCTAAAGAACGGTGCGAACCTGGAGAAATCGACGGCAGCGATGCGGCAACCTACGGTGCCGGGTCCGGCGGACCAGGCCCAGGGACCCTTGCCCCGGGTGGCGAACCACCAGATGATCAGGTCGCCTGCGTCGGGCACCAGCGCCTGGTTGCGTTCAACGGCCTCCAGGACGATGTCCCCGAGCTCGTCGGGCGTCATGCCGATGTCCATGCGCGTGTACTTGAGCGACCGGGCCATGCGGGCGAAGTGGCGCTCTAG
>CAUZIR010000272.1:0-2820 GCA_963579815.1 Dehalococcoidia bacterium | reverse complement strand
TAGTTTGTCTTTTTACGCCAACAGGTGCGCGTATTTCTGGCGGGCTTTGGCGACCTTGGGGACGACGACGGCCTGGCAGTAGGGCTGTTGCGGATTGTTGACGAAGTAATCCTGGTGATAGTCCTCGCCGGCGTGGAAAACGGGTGCCGAGGTTACTTCGGTGACGATCTCGCCCGACCATATTTCGGCGGCCCTCTTGATGGCGTCTTGCGCGGCCTGCCGCTGCTCGTCCGACAAGGTGAACACGGCCGAACGGTACTGCGTGCCCACGTCGTGCCCTTGGCGGTTAAGCTGAGTGGGGTCGTGAGTGGCAAAGAACACGTCGAGCAGCGTGTCGTAGCTGACCACGTCCGGATCGAAGCTGATCTCCACGGCCTCGGCGTGGCCGGTGGTGCCGGAACAGACCGCCTGATAGGTCGGATTTTCCGATTCGCCGCCGATGTAGCCCGAGACCACTTCGGTGACACCCTTCATCGGCTTGAACACGGCCTCGGTGCACCAGAAGCAGCCGCCCGCAAATATTGCCGTCTCGGTTTCGGCCATGAGGTCTCCTTTCGCCCTTGAACGCTTGCCGCGGTTTATACAGATTTGGATATAGAGCGGGCCTAGACGTAGGGAAGGGGCACCGCTTCGTCGCGCTTGGGCACGTCGTAGCCGCGCTGCACGCCGGGCCGCTCGGCGACCGCCACGTACCAGCGCATCAGGTTGGGGTAGTCGTTGAGGTCCATGGTCTGGCGCTCGTAGCGCGCGATCCATGGCCAGGTGGCGATGTCGGCGATGCTGTACTCCCCGGCCAGGTAGTCCTCCTCGCCAAGCCGCCTGTCGAGGACGCCGTAGATGCGTTTGGTCTCATTCAGGTAGCGCTCCTCGGCATAAGGCGCCTTGCCGGGATTGAAGGCGACGAAATGGTGGGTCTGGCCGAGCATCGGACCGACGCTGCCCATTTGCAGCATCAGCCATTCCATGGCCTGCCACCGGCGGCCCTCGTCCGTCGGCATCAATTTGCCGGTCTTCTCCGCCAGATAGAGCAGGATGGCGCCCGACTCCATGATCGAGCGGCCGTTGTCGTTGTCGACGATGGCCGGGATCTTGTTGTTGGGGCTGATCTTGAGGAACTCGGGCGCGAACTGGTCGTCCTTGCCGATGTTGATTTCGTGGACGGTGTAGGGAAGCCCCACCTCTTCAAGCATGATGGAAGCTTTGCGGCCGTTCGGCGTGGCCCAGGTATAGAGGTCGATCATGAGAATTGTCCCGGTTGTGCGAACGAGGTGATGAACATGATACGGCGGGCGGCCGGGATCAAGTGGGGGAGTCGGTGTTCACGGAAGACACAAGAAACGCACCCCCCTCCAACCTCCCTCCTGCTAGGGGGGAGGAGAAAATACAAAATTCCGAAACTCCGAAAAACCTAGTCCTCCCCCCTAGCAGGGGGGAGTTAGAGGGGGCGTTTTGGTTTTGCTTCGCTACCTTGGCTTCATCCCCTCGCCCTCAAAAATCCGCCTTCCACCGGTATCCATCGGGGTGCCCGGTGACGAAACCGGCGGTGGGCGCAGCGAAATGCCCCGGAAAGACCATGACGTCGGTGTCCGCGTGGCGTTCGAAGAAGTCCTTGCGGGTATTCCGGGTGGCTTCCTGGTCCATGCAAAAGACTGTGCAAAGGTCCGGTATCACGCATTGGATCGGATGGTGCATGACGTCGCCGCAGAGCACGGCCTCAGCGCCATTTGACTTGGTGCGCACCGAATAGTGCCCGATCGTGTGCCCCTCGGACGGCTCCAGCCACAGCGAGTCGTCGATGGCGTGGTCCGTCTGCACGGTGACGGATTGGCCGGCCTCGATCACCGGCGATACCGAATCCCGGTAGGCTTGGCGGTGGTTGCCGTCCTCGGGGATCGATGACCAGTATTCCAGTTCTTTCTGCGAGAACAGATACTTGGCATTCGGGAACGTGGGTTTCCACACACCATTCTCGTACTTCGTGTTCCAGCCGATATGATCGCCGTGCAGGTGCGTGCACATGACGTAATCGACCTCTTCCGGGCGCACGCCTGCGGCGGCCAGTTCATCCATGTAGCGGGTGTCGTTGCGCAGGTGGTAGAGCGGTCGGGCCTCGCGTTCCTTGTCGTTGCCGATGCAGGTATCGACGACGACGGTATGGCGCTCCGACTTCACGACGAAGCCGTGGTAGCTGAAGATGATGGTGCCGGCGTCGTAGTCGAAGAAATGCGGGTCCATCCAGTCCCGGTGCTCATCGAAAACCTCCTGGGGCACCTCGGGAAACCAATTTTGATAGCGGTGCTCGGTGCTTTCCTTGTCGACCATGCGCGCGATCGTGATGTCGCCGATGGTTTTGGGTTTCATGGTGCCTCCCGGTTGGATGGTTGCTGCCTGCGGCTGCCGGCCGCCTAAATACAATTCTTCAAACAGGACAGCAATACTGTGTAGTATGTGAGCGGCTTGAAGCAACGCGTTTCCCTGAATCAACGCGTTTCAATGCGGTTGGACGCTCCAGGTGGGATAAATCCGAACGGAAGGACTTGAGCATGGCAGTGCGCGAAGTTACGCCCGCCGGCCCCCCTACCAAGAGCCAGCGCTACGGCGCCTACTACATGCGGGAGATTCCGCCGCCGGACCCTTACCTGACCGAGACCGGCCCGGGAACGCCGATGGGCGAATACATGCGCCGCTTTTGGCAACCCGTCTGCCTGACGGATGAACTGACCGACCTGCCCAAGGCCATCACGATCCTCCATGAGGACCTGGTCGCGTTTCGCGATAAATCCGGTGAAATCGGCGTTCTGCAGCGCTACTGCAGCCATC
>CAUZIR010000271.1:0-2835 GCA_963579815.1 Dehalococcoidia bacterium | reverse complement strand
CCGGTCGAGAGCCAGTTCCGCCCTGATGGTCATGTCTGTATTCACTTCGCAGTCGCTGCGAAAGGGGAAATATTTCTTGCCGGAAACGAACAGTCTGTATTCGCCCTTCGGCACCCTCAACTGCGCCAGGCCGTGCTTGTCAGTAAAGGCTCTGTAAGGATGGGCAACGACTCTGGCAGCTTCCACCGGGGTCTGAGTTTCCAGGTCGATAGCTTCCACTGTCAACACACACTCGGGTGTGGCAACGACTCTCACGTTGAAGCTGGCGACAGCTTCGCGGTGGGGGATTTGCAGATTAGTCGCTGGAACTTTTACCTGCCAGACAAAGAGTCCTGCGCTGGCAGGGGCTGTCAGCTCGACCGATTTATAGTAGAGGGCGGTAGTATCGGGCCAGGGCTCAGTGCTCAGTGTAGCTTTGGTCAACTGCTTGCCGTCGTGGTCCGAGACCTCGAGTATGCAGCCATCGGCCCGGCATTCGTGGTGGCATTTGACGCCGAACTTGATGCTAAACTGCTGGCCGCATTCGATGGCCGTCGGCACCTCCCATGCCACAATAAGAGTGTTATGAGTCTCGACGTTGTTGGCGTCGGTTGTTGGCGCCATCTCGTTTTCTGTAGTCATGGTCAGGGTAATTGTGTTCCTGCCTGGGTTTAGCTGTCCGACTCTGCGGCGGCATGGGTGCCGGCGATATAGCCGTGCACGTGCCCCTTGCCCAGGCCGTGCTTGTTGAATCCACCTACGGCTTCGCCCCCGGCATAGAGACCCGGAATGACTTCGCCTTGCATGTCCACCACCTGCTGACGACCGTTGACGCGCAGGCCACCGTAGGAATCGTGCCAGATGACCATGATTGAGAGGGCATAGAAGGGAGGCCTAGCAATGTGGTTCAGGGGAGCATCCACCTCGCGCTCGAAATCGGGGTCGACGCCGGCGTCAGTATAGGTGTTCCAGGTGGTTACCGTTGCTGGCAGGTAGCGCAGTGGCACCCGCTGGAACTCATGATCCTTCTCAATCTTTGCCGCCAGCTCCTCGATGGTATCGGCCTTGAAGAAGTAGCCGTTGTCGGACACGTAAGGGTAGCGCAACTCCCAGCCGTTGCGCTCCACCGCGTCTTCATCGAAGATCGCCCACAGCGGCCCCGAGTAATAGTGCGGAGGCTCTGAGCCCTCGTTAATTGCCAGCGCGGCATCGAGGCCGTGGTCGTAGTTGTACATTTGTCGCACCCACTCCTTGCGGCAGTTGCGCCAGTCCAGCGGGGTGTGGTCAAGGCCCTGTCCCGGAGCACCACCGTCGCCCGGGTAAGCGCTCGGACCGGGTCTGCGAGGAAGCCGGACCTCGTTGAAGAAACGTTTGCCGACCTGGTTGACGGCGATGAAGTCTTCGAAGCCAGCGTTACCTACATTGACCCCGGTGGAGCCGCGGTAACCGAAAGTCGGGTGTCCAGGCAGCATGCCAGTGTAGGCGTCGCGGGTCCCGAGGCGGGTGGAGATGTGGAAGGTGGTGTAGTAGGAAAGGTTCTGTTGCATTCCGGCCATGTTAGCGCCGACTTTCAGGCCGGCGATGAGCGCCGATGCATCCTGGCCACCGGGACCCAGTAAGGCGCGACCGCTGGTGGGGAAGGCGGGCTCGCGCATAGCCGGATAGAACATGCTTCGGACCTCGGGGTTTCCAGCGAGACCGCCGCTGGCGAGGATGACGGCCTGGCGGGCCTTGATATTGATGGTCTGCCTACGCTCATCGATATTGCCGTTTTGCCAAAAGCTCTGCATGATCTCACCGCTGTCAGGGTGCAGTCGTGGCGAATACTCTGCGGTTATGCCGACAACCCTACCCGCAAATGGCTGCTCACGTACGATCTCATTGAAACGGCGGTGCAGCATAAACTCGACGCCCTTCTCCCGGGCCGAGAACTCCAGTGGGCGGGAGAGGGCTGCGCCGTTGGTCACCGCGTTGGGGCCGACCATGCGGCTGGCGTTGTACATCGGTATGGGCGAGAAGGCACTCGAGCGCTCGGTAGTGGCGACGCCCGCATCCTCCCGCGAGACGGTTCCGGCTTTGATATCGGTCTTGTCGCCGAGCATGAGAAAGCAGTTCGCCAGGCGCGCATGCGACAAGCCCCCGCCCCCGTGTGTGCTCGCTATCCGCGAGAAGCGGATGTAGTTGTCGATAAGAAATTGGCGGGTGGGCGGGCAGTTCTCGGCCCAGGCTCGCACCAGTTCCCGCTCATTGTAGCGGTAGGGGCTCTGACCCTTTGGGTCGACGATGGACCAGTCGGTCAAATCTGTGAACAGTAGCTCGATGCTATCGTCGAGCTCCTCCGGGTCCTCGATGGGATCTACGGTGACAAGACCCTCCATGTCGCTCGCGCCCACCATGTCTCGCTTCTGTACCGGATCGCCGCCGCCAAGCGACATTCGCGCCGCACTGTGAAGCATGCGCCCGCCGAGGTCGAAGTTCTGGTCCACAACCAGCACGCTGGCACCAAGATCCCGCGCACGAATGGCCGCAGTCAGGCCGGCGCAACCGCCACCAGCGATGACAACATCCACCTCGTAATCCCAGTTAATATCTGCAGCAGTCGTTGCAGAGCTTTGTGCCTGCGCCGGCTCAGACTCGGACAGTACGGCCGCGCCCAACCCAGCGACGGCTCCGCCCTTGACGAAATCTCTTCTGCTTAGACCATTGGGGTCTTGGCGTTTTGGGGGCTTATTTTTTTTACTGTGTTTCCTGGCCATGCCTGGTTCTGCTCCTTGATTGCCACTGCCTGGTGACCGAGTATAAGTGATTCTTTGGGGTTAATGGGGTCAGGTCTTGCATGTTAGCGTTCACGACCGC
>CAUZIR010000270.1:0-2859 GCA_963579815.1 Dehalococcoidia bacterium | reverse complement strand
GGCCGCGCAGGCCCACTTTGGAACAATTCTCGAGCAGCAGCTTGCTCGTATTGAGCGGATGAAGACCGAGGAAGACTGGATCGACTACTCCACCGTGTCGCCCATAATCGTGGGTATGTTGGGGGGCGACGGCATCGGCCCGACCATCAGCGACGAGACCCGGCGGGTGCTGGAGTACCTGCTGCGCGACGCCATAGCCGAAGGCAAGGTGGACTTTCGCAATATCGACGGCCTGACCATTGAGAACAGGGCTGAGAAGATGAAGGCCATCCCCGACGACGTGCTGGCCGAGATCAAAAAATGCCACGTCACCCTCAAGGGCCCGACGCATACCCCCGAACAGGGCGACGGTTGGCCGAATATTGAGTCGGCCAACGTTTCCATGCGCAAAGAACTGGACCTGTTCGCTAACGTCCGGCCGGTGCGCATACCGAAGCTGGGCATTGACTGGATGTTCTTCCGCGAGAACACCGAGGACCTGTACGCAGTGGGCAGCCAGGGTATTAACGTCACCGACGACCTGGCGATTGACTTCCGGGTCATCACGTCTCAGGGCTCGGAACGCATAATCGAGGCCGCGTTTGCTCACGCCAAACGCGCGGGCAAGACGAACGTGACGATTGTCACCAAGGCCAACGTAATCAAGACGACGGACGGCAAGTTCCTGGACATTGCCGCCAAGGTGGCAAAGCGCTACCCCGGCATCGACTGGGAGGGCTGGTACATCGACATCATGACGGCGAAGCTCATCGACGAGAAGCGCCGGACGAGCTTCCAGGTCCTGGCTCTGCCGAACCTGTACGGCGACATCCTCACCGACGAGGCCGCCGAAATACAGGGCGGCGTGGGTACGGCGGGCTCGGCGAACCTGGGTAAACGATATTCGATGTTCGAGGCCATTCACGGCAGTGCGCCGCGCATGGTCTCAGAGGGCCGGGCGAAGTACGCCGACCCCAGCTCGCTGCTGCGGGCAGGGGCGATGCTGCTGGAGCACATCGGCTACACGGACCTTGGTGGACGGTTGCATAAAGCACTCGATATATGCGGCCAGTACGAGCGCAAGATCGTGATGACCGGCCGCGACACCGGCGCAACGAGCGCCGAACTCGGAGAATACGTCATGGCGACGGTAGAGGACCCCGACGTTGAAGCAAGGTGGCAGAGCTACGTAGACGCGGAGGGATCATGAGGGCCAAAGTCACAGTAGTCGGTGCCGGTAACGTCGGTGCGACGGCTGCACAGAGGATTTTCGACGCTGGGTATGCCGATATAGTACTCGTCGACATTGTCGACGGGCTGCCGCAGGGTAAGGCGTTGGACATTCTTGAATCCGGTCCGGTGGTCGGCTCCGACGCCAACATCATCGGCACCAACAGCTACGAAGAGACGGGCGGTTCGGACATCGTCGTGGTCACTTCCGGTATTGCTCGCAAGCCGGGCATGAGCCGAGACGACCTGCTGCTGACGAACATGAAGATCGTCTCCTCTGTTATTGGTGAAGTGGCGAAACACTCGCCCGACGCCGTGCTGATCGTCGTCACCAACCCGCTCGATGCCATGGCACAGCAGGCGCTCAAGGTGAGCGGCTTCCCGCCAGAACGAGTCGTCGGCATGGCGGGCATCTTGGACACGGCCCGGTTCAGGGCGTTCCTGGCCGAAGAACTGAATGTGTCAGTGAATGTAGTCCAGGCATACGTGCTGGGCGGCCACGGCGACACCATGGTGCCAACGGTCGGACCGACCACGGTCGGCGGTGTTCCGGTGGCCAAGTTCATACCGGAGCCGAGACTGAGCGAGATAGTGCAGCGAGCACGAGACGGCGGTGCCGAGATAGTCGGCCTGCTCAAGACCGGCAGCGCCTACTACGCGCCGTCGGCCTCGATTGTGCAGATGGTGGAGTCGATAGTGTTCGACCGCAAGCAGATACTCCCCTGCACTGCCTATTTGACGGGCCAGTACGGCATCGACGGCCTGTATGTCGGCGTGCCGGTGAAGCTGGGCGCAGCTGGCGTCGAGGAGATCATAGAGTTCGACCTGGCCGCAGGCGAACTGGCGGCGCTGCGCAAGTCCGCAGACGCAGTACGCGAGTTGGTAGACGTGATGAGCAACGCCTAGTCGCCGGTTCTCCCGGGAGACAAAACAAAAAGGGCTCGGCCGGTGGCCGAGCCCTTTTAATTTGTCGTGATTGCGAAAGCGAAGAGCCCGAGAGCGAGGCCCCCGAACGGAGAGCCTTGTTCTAGGGCGTTAGCGCCATCGCCGACAGGACCTTGTCCGTCTCGACGATGTGCTTGTTGAGCCTAAGCACCTCGGGGTCTATGCCCAGCGCCAGGCCCAATAGCTGGGGCAGGTGCAGGATGGGCAGGTCTATGGGCTGACCGACCTGCTTGGAGGCGGTCGGCTGGTACCCGTCGAGGTTGAGATGGCACAGCGGGCACGGGGTGACCATGGCCGTTGCGCCCTCACGCTTGGCTGCTAGCGTGTGATTGGAGACCATCTTCATAGAGTTGGTTTGATTAATCGTCAGAATCGGAAACCCACAACAAGCGGTTTTACCCGGGAAATCGGCCACTTCAGCGCCAACGGCCTCAATGATTATTTCTAGAGAGTTTTTCCGGTCGGGATTGTCCTCGAAGGCCAGCGCGTCTTCCGGGCGGACCAGATAGCACCCGTAGAAGGGCGCGATCTTCAGCCCCGTGAGCGGCCGGATGAACTGGGCTTTGAGTTTTTCCAGGCCGTAGTCTTCCAGCAGGATCCACAGCAGGTGGCGCGGCCCCGGGTTGCCCTTGTACTCGAGTCCCTCTTCGGCGAGATCTTCGTTCACGGACGCACGGTACTCGGGGTCCTCAAGCCGTTTTTCGG
>CAUZIR010000269.1:0-2871 GCA_963579815.1 Dehalococcoidia bacterium | reverse complement strand
GGGACGAGCACGTAAGCAAACTGGTCGATGCCGGGTTCCGCTGGGTCGAATGGGGGCTGAGCCGACGCGGCATTTTGCCCGTTGCCGAGGCCATGGCGACGGTGTCTTTGACGGCCATTTACAGGCGGGAAAGGCCCCAGGCCGTCCAACACTTTGCGATTAAGTCGATCCTCTACGGCACTCTGGCGGCCGGGTTTGCAGGGGTGAAATCTGTGACCAACACCTTCACTGGGATCGGTTTCCCATTCCTCGACACGGGCGGTTCCAAATTGGCTCGCCCGTTTTTGTCACCTTTGATTGGACGGCTCTTGCACCAGCCCGGCGTGGTGACGATCTTCCACAACGAAGAAGACCGCAGGTTCATGGTCGAAAAAGGCCTCTGCCCACCCGACCGTGCCGTCGTCATTCTCGGAAGCGGCGTGGACACGAAACTATACCGGCCCAGGCCCGCTTCCGGTTCTGGGCCTAGTTCCGGCACTGGGCCAAACGACAACCCGGTCTCGCCTCCAAGCGTTGTAATGGTGGCCCGCATGCTAATCGACAAAGGGGTGCGGGAGTACGTGGGCGCAGCAGATCTACTCGCGTCGAAGGGGGTCGAAGCCCACTACCTCCTGGCGGGGTCACCTGATTTGGGCAGTCGACTTTCCATAACCGTCGACCAGTACGAACGCTGGAAACGAGAGAGCGCCGTGGAGTTCCTCGGATTCAAAGCAGACATCCACAACGTGATAGCCGACTCGGACATCGCAGTGCTTCCCAGCTACCACGAAGGCCTGCCCCTGTTCTTGCTGGAGGCGATGTCCTGCGGCCTGCCGGTAGTAGCCACCGATGTGGTCGGATGCAGATCCGTCGTTAAACATGAAGTAAATGGCCTACTCGTGCCAGCCAAGAATGTCACGGCCCTGGCAGATGCAATTGAGCGACTCGTGAGCGACCCGGAGCTACGCGCAGAACTTGGAGCGGCTGGCCGTCGTATGGCAATTGAACGGTTCGACCAGCATCTGGTATTGCCGCAGTACGCCAAACTCCTTGCAGACCAGCTAGCGGGCACCGTTGCGTGAAATGGTCGACCGAATTAAGTGAAGACCGACAGGCCAACCAGTTGAAAGCGCATTTAACCCAAAATGCCCACCTGGGACGAGTTGCGCGAGTGGTCTGCTTCGCCTCGCGCCTCCGTGGCAGCTTCATGCCTGGCGTCTTCCTCCTCCTCGCCCTGGGTGTTGTGGGCGTCGCCTGCTCGCGCTCCGGTGACGAACCAGTCGGCAAGCTGACTCCGTCGCCCGACGCCCTGCGCTACACGGAGGTAACCGCCGCCGTTCCCCTCGCCAGTGGTGAACTGGAGGCAACGTTCGAGGAGCCACGTCTGGCGGTGAGCAAAGTCGTCCTGAGCACGGGTAAGTCGGGCGTAGAGGTCGTACTTTCGGTCTCCGAGGTAGAGATTTCCGCCATCGAGGCCGTTCCAAAAGTAGAGGGGTCGGTGTTCCAGATGCTGGACATCTCGCTCGACCCGGCTGCCGAAATCGACCCTGAGAGCCTTGAATCGGTTCGTGTCACGTTCGATGTCCCGATCGAGTGGCTGACAGAAGCGGGCGGCGACTCGGAAAACGTGGTTCTGCAGCGGCTAGTAGGGGATTGGGTCCCGTTGGTCACGTCGCTAATCGCCGAGTCGGCCGAGGCGTTTACGTTTGAGGCGCTCTCGCCCGGCCTGTCCCTGTTCGCCATCACCATCATCGAGGACGCGGTGCCGACGCCAGAGTCTTCGGTGTCTGTGGCGACTCCCTCACCGGAGCCGGACGGTTCGACCCCGACAGCGTCCGCCCCAGGGGAGGTTTCACTGGTCGGCGATCAAACGGCCACCCCCGTCGCTGAAACGAGAACGCCGACTCCAACGCAGACCGTCGCTCTCCCGGCGCCCTCGCCCACCCCTACCGCTGTGCGGGTTGGCGTGGCCGGCTCGTCGCCGACGCCAACTCGCACAGCGGTGCCAGCTACCATGACGCCCGTTCCAGACCCGGATAGCCCGACGCCGGAAATGCCCTCTCCCAGACCAGTTCCCACAGAAACCCCTACGCCCACGCCGACACCTACGCTCACGCCCACACCGACACCGTCGCCAACCGCGACAGCTACTCGCACGGCCACGGGTACCGGTACGGACTCGGGCTCAGGCTCAGGCTCAGGCGCGGGTACTCCCGCCAACACCCCAACGCCCACGCCGACACCTACGCTCACGCCCACACCGACACCGACACCGACACCGTCGCCAACCGCGACAGCTACTCGCACGGCCACGGGTACCGGTACGGGCTCGGGCTCGGGTACTCCCGCCAACACCCCAACGCCCACGCCGACACCTACGCTGTTGCCGGGCGACGACCGGTTCGGTGTATCCATGCATACGACCGACGAGGGTGAAATCGAGTACTTCCTGAAGGAACTGGGCGTCCACTGGTACACGACGCCAGAAGACGCCATATCGCAAGTACCGGACGGCGCGAAAGCGCTGGTGCTTCTAAACCCCACTGTCGACCCAGGAAACTGGACCGCTGCGAGAGCGGGTAGCATCAACGAATTGCCCGACTCTGTGCGCGAAGTGATTGGATTCCACACAACCGCCGAGATACAAGCGTTGGTGGCACAAAATCCAGGGGGCGCCTGGGTCATCATTGCTGAGCCAAACAGGAGATTCTATCTAGGCGTCAACTACATGGGTGGTGCTGTCGCGGCCGCCGTGTATCACTACTACTACACAACTATCAAGAATGCCGATGACACATCGACGGTCCTCGCACCGGCAGTCCTAAACTGGACATGGACTTGTTTAGGGGCCTGCAGTTACCGGACAGGCAAGCTGTGGTTCGAGACGTTTGT
>CAUZIR010000268.1:0-2873 GCA_963579815.1 Dehalococcoidia bacterium | reverse complement strand
CGCCCTGTTCGAGGTAGCGGGTCAGAATCGCTTCGGCGTCAGTCACGCTCGAGCCCCAGCCCCAGTCCTCGCCGAACGTCATGGCGCCCAGACAGAAGGGGCTGACGCGTAATCCGGATCGCCCGAGGGTGACGTAGTGGTCCAACGACATATGTGCTCCTCGTGCTGAAGGCGTGCGCAGCACTCGACAGTGGAACGTGAAGAAACAGCGGCGTAAAGCCTCGCCATTCTACTCGGCGGTGGAGAGACGACGGCCAGCGTCGCGGAACAACGATAGAATCTGGGCCTCGGACCAGGGACGAGTCAACAGCCGCTCACCCCCAAGCAGGAAGGCAACGTGGGTATTTTTGAAACAGCGATGGACCCGTGGGGACGAACCGTGCTCACCCACGTGGCCTGGAACATCCTATGGGTGTCGGTGTTCGTCTTCATCACCTTCCTGATCGCCCACGCGTCGTACATCATCTTGTCGGCGCACCGCGTCCGGGCGAAGACAGAAACTGACGCGCTGGAAGCCAAACACGCCGAGCTCCCGAAGCGGATCAAGCGCCACACGTTCATGGCACGCCTCTTCCACTGGGTCATGGCCGGGTCCATCTTCACGCTGCTCGGCACGGCGTTCTTTCCGATTATGGGATGGCAATTCGACTGGGTCGTCATCCATTACACGGCGGGGCTCACGCTCACCGGAGCCATCATCTACCACATCCTCCACACGACCATCTTTCTCGACTTCTGGTCGATCTGGGTGGGACCGAGAGACATCCCGGAGTTCAAAGCGGAGATCATGCGCGAGGGCGGCCAGGAGGTGCCCGGCCCGCATCCGGCCAAGTACCCCATCGGCAACCGGCTGTATCACCTGGTTCTGACCTTCGCGGGCTGCATCGTCAGCATGACCGGCTGCGTGATGCTGTGGCGCATGGGCACGTCGTTCATTACACCGAACCCCTACATCCTCGGGGAAGGCACCTGGGGGTGGGTCTACGTCTTCCACGGCATGACCGGGCTGTCGATTGCCGGGCTCAGCGTGGCACACATCATTTTTGGCGCCAGGCGGAAGAACTGGTGGCTGACAAAGTCGATGCTTATCGGCTCAATCTCGAAGCGGGAATACCTCGAGCACCACGAGCCTTCGCGGTGGCGCATCAAGCCCAAAAAATCGAAAGCCTAGCCGGGGCACACCCCTGGGCTAGCGGCGGCCGGTGATGAACCGAGCGGTGTTGACCAGCCGACGCCACATATAGACGAAACTGGTCGAGACCAAGATCAGGATCGACGTAGTAAGAGCGTCTACCGTCACGAGCCAGCGTCCGCCGCTCTGCCAGAGCGGCGAGACGGACAGCACCCCGAACCCCAGCATCGACCAGAACCATGGAGTCGTGGCGATGGGGACCGCCTCCGCAATGTCTACGGCATTGCCAAGCCCGCTCATGGCCACGAGTACGACAGACGCGCCGGGCAGCGACTCAGCCCGAAACACCACCCACAACAGCATGACGACGAGCAGCAGGTAGGCATGCCGAAGGGCGGCAGGCAGACGGGCCAGGCGCTTTCCCAGCCAGGCCTGCTCGGCGATGACGATGGCGCCGTGCAGGCCGCCCCACACCAGCACGGTTGCCCCGGGGCCGTACCACACCCCCACGCACAGCAAGAGCAGCCCCGCCTGACGGGCCCGGGCCCAGGCGCCCGCGTGCGTCGGCGTGAGTGCAAGATGCAGGTATCGACGGCACCAGTCCAGCAGCGTGATGTTCCACCGCCGCCAGAATTCCGTGAGTGAGCCGGCCAGATACGGCGCACGAAAGTTCTCCACGAAACGAAACCCGAACATTCTCCCGAACCCGATCGCCATGTCGGCGTAACCCGAGAGATCAAAGTAGATCTGCAGCGTGAAACAGAGGGCCCCCAGCCAGGCCCGCGCCATGCCGAGCTCGGCCGCCGGCGTGGCAAACACGATGTCGGCCGGGCCGGCCACGGCGGCCGCCAGAAACACGACCTTGCAGTAGCCGACCAGCCACCGGCGCACACCGAAGGCGAACGCGGCGAGCGTGGCTCGGCGCTGGGCAAGTTGCGGACTCATGTCGCTGTAGCGAGCGAGGGGCCCACCGCACAGCAGCGGGAAACACAGCAGATAGAGCGAGGCGCGAATCGGACTGGCTTGGGCGGGGGCATCGCCGCGCGCAACATCAGCCAGATACGACAACGCATGACACACGAAGAAGGTCAGCCCCAGCGGCGCGAGCAATTGCGGCACGGCAAAGCCCCGGTCGGCGAACAGCACCGGGAGGGGCAAGGCGAACTTGCTGACCCCGAGCAAGACGACATTGCCAGTGACGCCCAGCGTGAGCAGTGCCTCCGGCAGCGGACCTGGGCGCGAGGCCGACGCGGCGGCCAGACGGGCGCGACCAATGGCGAGCGCCACCAGATAGTTGAAGACCACCGCGCCGACGACCCATCGCATGAACGGACCGGTGCCCAGGGCCAGAAAGACAACGCTCCCGGCGAGGAGCACGGTATTGGGCAAGGTGAAGCGCCGACCATCGGCCTTCCAGCGCGTCGGGGTGACCGCCACCGCCAGGAAGAACAGTGCGAGGACCGTGGGCAGAAAGCGGAGCAGGAACGAGGTGTCTGTGAAGAGCACGGGCTGGAAGGGTTCGGCGGAAGAGCATGCTATCAGGTTCGGTCCTCCGGGCCGACACGCCGCGTGCTACGCTCCGGCATTCGGAGTGAGCGCGCTAGGCTGATTACTCGCTGAGGACACCCATGGCACGACACCTGGCATACAGCCGTCGTCGGTTTCTCCGGGAAACCGGCGGATTCGCCGCATTGGCGGCAACCGTCGGCGCACCTCGGGCCCTTCTCGGAGCGCAGGCGCA
>CAUZIR010000267.1:0-2876 GCA_963579815.1 Dehalococcoidia bacterium | reverse complement strand
GGAACGCCGACATGATCAGCGCGCTCATGACCATCAAGTCCAACCTCGACTCCGGTATCCCCCAGGCCGTCCAGTACATGGCTATTGAAGCCATGAAGGCCACCGACGCCGAAATAGACGCGCGCAACGCCATCTACCAGCGACGGCGCGACCGGGTAGTGGAGACCCTCAAAGCGATAGGACTGCACGTCGACCCGCCCAGGGCCAGCCTGTACGTTTGGGTGCGAACGCCAGAAGGCTACACCTCTGCCGAGTTCACCGGGCTGCTGCTCGACGAAGTAGACGTGGTCGTAACGCCTGGCGGCGGCTACGGCCCCAGCGGCGAGGGCTACGTAAGGTTCTCTCTCACCATCTCCGACGACGACATGGAACGAGGCCTTCAGCGCCTGGCGACACTCAACATTCCCAGCAAGGCCTGAACAGCAACGGTGAATCGCAAAAGCGATGAGGCCATCAGCCGAAGAAGCTCTGACGAGCGCCCTGCGCGGGGAACGGCCATCAGCCGGAGAAGCCCTGACGAGCGCGCCGCGCGCGGAGAACGCCTGTGAGCCGTAAGAATTTCGTCTACACGCGGCCGCACGCTGAACAGGCGTTCCTTGTGGGCGTCTCGGTACGAAAGTCTCGCGGGCCGCTGTCTATGGACGACTCGATGGCCGAACTCGCCGAACTGACACGGAGCGCGGGCGCGGTAGTGGTCGGGTCCATGACCCAAAAAGTAGCGCGGCCAAACCAGACCTATCTCGGTGAGGGCAAAATAGAGGTCTTGAAGGATGCGGTTCGGGACAGGCACGTTGACACCGTCGTCTGCGACGACGAACTGACCCCGACCCAGCAGCGCAATCTTGAGAAAGCACTCGGTGACGTAAAGGTCATCGATCGAACGGCACTTATTCTCGATGTCTTCGCCTCTCGAGCCCAGACCCGTGAAGGACGGCTCCAGGTGGAATTGGCACAGCACGAATACCTCCTCCCACGCCTGGCCGGCCAATGGACGCACCTTGAGCGTCTGGGCGGTGGCATAGGCACCCGTGGACCGGGCGAAACCCAGATAGAGACGGATCGACGGCTCATCCGTGGGCGTCTGCAGCGCCTGAAGAAAGAGCTGGACTCGGTACGAACGCACCGGAGCCAGTACCGGTCTCGACGTCGCCAACGAGGCGTTGAGGTAGTGGGCCTGGTCGGCTACACCAACGCGGGCAAAAGCACACTGCTAAACGCTCTTACTGGATCGGCCGTGGCGGTGGAAAACAAGTTATTCATGACCCTCGACCCCATCACGCGAAAGCTGCGCCTACCGGACGGCGGCGGGGCCTTGCTGACGGACACGGTCGGATTCATTCAGAAGTTGCCCACCTCGTTAGTTGCCGCTTTTAGGGCGACGTTGGAGGAAATAGCGGAGTCGTCCCTTATTCTCCACGTTGTGGACGTAACCCACCCGAACGCCTCTCAACACGTAGACGTGGTGAACTCAGTGTTAAACGACCTGGGTGCGGGCGATAAGCCGCGCGTGTTGGTGTTGAACAAAATCGACCTGCTCGGCCCGTCAGTAGCCCTCGAAGACCTGACAGCACTCGCTCCAACCCGGGTGGCAGAAGAATCCGACACGCCGGTCGTACTTGTTTCTGCGATGGACCGGGTCGGCTTCGACGATCTGCTCAACCGGATCCAAGAGACCTTGCACGAATTGGAAATCGAGCCAGCTCACTAGTAGACTCCGGAACCGCAGGTTCAGAATACGTACGCAGCGTCGATAACGCATTGAGACGGGCGGGATCGGACCTACTGGCAGTTTTATCCGCCCCTACGGTGAAAGGTTTGGAAGGGGTTCCCAGAGAACCCATCCCGCAGAAGCTAGCCTACCCGGCAGACCCTCGTTCAACCTGACCTTACTTCGCACTATATATGTTATGTAAAGTAGCCAGGTTTGTTTGGCAGGCCGGAGTTAGGTCGATCTAGTTGGTGACCTGAATGACGCTTGCCTCGTTCAATGCCCTAAGCAGCCCGAGAGTTGACTCGGCTTCGCTCCCCGTCTCAATGTCCACTGTGCGGACAGACAGGCCAGACAGGTCGGTTTTGGCGGAGCCACCGGCGACGGCGACCGCCAGCCTGGCTCCGTAAAGGACCGACGCCGCCCCAACCATGAAGCCTAGTATCTGGCCGACGGAGCCCGGTTCACTTGACCCGTCGCCGCCACTGGCCACAAGGACGGCCGAGGAACACTCTCGCATGGCCTGGGACACCTCAGACGACATTGGAGCCCCTGTACGGCGGCCCACATCGATCACCATGTGCTCGATTCCGAAGTCGGACAGCAGCGCTTGCACCTGACTTGCGGCCTGAGGCGCACCGAAATGGCCCACGAATACCCTGGCAAACATTGAAGGCGCTGCAGCCTTAGTCGCCGGTCCGCTTGTCGCGTCGCCGGTTGCTTGCCCGGCCGTCTGGCCTGACACCTGGTCGGTTTCCGGGGTCGCCACAAGTGCCGGAGTCGCCTCCGGGGCCCGGACGGCCTTGACGCTGACCCACAGCGAGCCTCCAACGTCGCGAAGCAGCCCGACATACATTCCGTTGGCCACGATAATGTCCAGGCACTCCTGAGCCAGCTCCGGGTCAATGTTGTGGTCTCGTTCCAGGATATTCCGGGCGAAAGCGGCTTCAGGGAGGCGTTTACCGTCCAGTGCCTCGTAAAAGCTCCTGAACACGTCCGGTCGCAAGGCGGACTCCACCAGGGCCAAGCGGCGTTCTTCCTCACTCTTCGGGGCGACGGTTGCCCGTCCAGCCTCGGTCAGTGAAATACGCACATCGTTGTAGCCGCCCAGTGTCAGGCCATACCGCGCCGACGACGTCAACCGCATTACGAAGCCGCTACTGGAAGG
>CAUZIR010000266.1:0-2891 GCA_963579815.1 Dehalococcoidia bacterium | reverse complement strand
TCGACGTTAAGGGGTATCTCAGAGAGGGTCGGCTCCATTCTGAGGAACTCGTCTATGCGGGGTATGGCCTGTTCCTGAGTGGGTTGGTCGGGCAAAGGGTCGTCGTGCTCGACGAACAGACCGCCCGCGGAGATAAGCGCCAGCCGGGACTCGGACAACGGCTTGGCCAACGGGG
This sequence comes from Dehalococcoidia bacterium, assembly GCA_963579815.1. Lineage (GTDB taxonomy): Bacteria > Chloroflexota > Dehalococcoidia > Lucifugimonadales > UBA2962 > CAUZIR01. The sequence continues at coordinate 2,716 of CAUZIR010000266.1, read as the reverse complement.
CCCACGGCGTGTCGTCATAGGCCCACAACGGAACGGTGTTGGAGCTGGGGGTGTAACCTTCTATTTGGGCTGAAACGCAGTGTTCCACGACCTCGGAGTAGTCCCCGGTGTCGAAGGCCTCACCCAGCAGTTCGAGCAGCCTGCGGAAAAATTCCGCCCCGCCCTGCTCTTTCAAACCATTTCGAGGGTGTAAAAACTTGAATAAGAGGTCGTTTCGAGAGCCGTATGCAAACGACTCAAGGAACGCAGCTAAAGACTCTGTTGGATCGTGCTGCGTGACCCCTGAATCCGCCATCTTTACGCCCCCCAATCTGGATGTCAGGAATCGTATCATCAAAATGTCCTCCGCCTGTTGACACCGGGCTCGGCGGGCCTGTAGCATATCTGTTTGTCGCCTACTTCGGCGGAGGGGCTCCATTGTGTCTGGCGTTTAGCGCCGGTGCAGCCACGAGAAAGGCTGAGCCAACCCCGCTAGGTGACGGTGTGTCAACAGGCATGCTGATGTTGTTTTTAACCATGGAGTTTGGGTAGAGCGAATAATGCCGACCGTAAACCAACTGGTCAGAAAAGGCCGCAAGACCAAACGCAAGAAGGACAAGGCGCCCGCGCTGGGTTACATCTTCAACACGTTGAAGAACAAGGGCCGCAGAAACCCAGGAGGCGCACCTCAGAAACGGGGCGTTTGCGTTCTGGTAAGAACTCAGACTCCCAAGAAGCCGAACTCGGCGCTCCGTAAGGTCGCGCGAGTCAGGCTCACGAATGGCATGGAAGTTACGGCATACATACCCGGGGAAGGCCACAACCTGCAGGAGCACTCGGTAGTGATGCTCAGGGGTGGCCGGGTCAAGGACCTTCCGGGCGTGCGGTATCACATTATTCGCGGCGCGCTGGACACCTCGGGGGTGGACGAGCGCAGGCGCGGTCGCAGCAAGTACGGCGCAAAAAAAACCAAGAACGCAGGCGGTCAGGTCGGTTAAATGGCACGTAGACACAGAGCACAAAAACGACTAATTATTGCCGACCCCAGGTACGGCAGCACGGACCTTGCCAAGTTCATCAACCGGGTGATGATGGGTGGCAAGAAGTCGACTGCCCAGCGCGCGGTTTACGCCGCCCTAGACATAGCTGAAGACCAAGCCAAGCGGCCAGGTATCGACATATTCGACCTGGCTGTGCGCAACGCGGTACCGGCCCTTGAGGTCAAGTCCCGCCGTGTCGGTGGCGCTACCTACCAGGTTCCTATCGAGGTTCGCCCGGAACGACGTGTGGCACTGGCCATGCGCTGGCTTATCGCCTCCGCCCGGAAGCGGTCGGGTCGACCCATCGCAGATAGGCTGGCTCAGGAGTTGATTGAGGCATCCCGAGGCGAAGGCACGGCAGTTAAGCACAAGGAAGACCTGCACCGAATGGCAGAGGCCAACCGGGCGTTCGCACACTACCGCTGGTAGGCGGCCGTTTCCCCTTCCACTCTCGCCCCACGACTATTCCAAGGTATCTCCCATGACGACCAAAAACCCCGATAAAACTCGTAACAGCGGCAACTCGCCGTCTGTCGTGCTACAGCGCACGCGAAACATTGGGTTTATTGCTCACATTGATGCGGGTAAGACGACCGTCACCGAGCGCGTCCTGTACTTCGCTGGCCGTATCCACAAGATCGGCGGTGTGGACGAGGGCACCACGGCCATGGACTGGATGGAGCAGGAGCGCGAACGAGGCATAACGATTACCTCGGCCGCCACGACTGCCACGTGGAGAGACCACCCGATCAACGTCATCGACACACCGGGACACGTGGACTTCACCGCTGAAGTCGAGCGCAGCTTGCGGATTCTCGATGGCGGCGTGGTGGTGCTCGACGCCGTGGCGGGCGTCCAGCCCCAGTCCGAGACCGTTTGGCGGCAGGCCGATCGCTACAGCGTCCCGCGGATCTGCTTCATCAACAAGATGGACAAGGTTGGGGCGGATATACAGCGAGCCATGGACAGCCTCGTGCGTCGACTCGGTGCCAACCCGGTGGCCGTCCAGCTACCGGTCGGTACTGAGAGTGACTTCCGCGGGGTCGTCGACCTTATCGAGCGCAAGGCCTACATCTACCCGTCGGAAGGCGAGCAGGTGCCGGTTGAGGAACCGGTCCCCGATGACATGTCGGAGCTGGTGGAGGTGTATCGGGCCCGGCTGATAGAGAAGACTGCCGAGGCCGACGACGATCTAATGATGAAGTTCCTCGATGACGAGGAGATCACGGTAAAAGACCTCAAGGCGGCTCTGCGCCGGGCAACCATTGCCAACAAGCTTGTGCCGGTCGTCTGTGGCACGGCACTGAAGACGAAGGCCGTTCAGCCGCTGCTCGACGCCATTATCGATTACCTTCCCTCTCCTCTTGATGTCCCGGCCATTGAGGGCCGTGACCTTAAGAGTGGTGAAACGGTTATCCGTAAGCCCGACCCCGAAGAGCCGTTCTCGGCGCTCGCGTTCAAGGCGGTCACCGACGAGTTTATCGGTCGTCTGGTTTACTTCCGTGTCTACTCTGGCAAGGTCAACTCCGGTTCCATGGTCTACAACTCGACCACGGGCAAACGTGAACGGCTGGGGCGCGTCGTTAAGATGCACGCCAACCACAAGGAAGACGTTGACTTCGTTTCAGCAGGCGATATCGCGGCGGCGGTCGGCCTGAAGGCCACCACCACCGGCGATACGCTTAGCGCTGAGGTTT
>CAUZIR010000265.1:0-2910 GCA_963579815.1 Dehalococcoidia bacterium | reverse complement strand
CGACGAGGCCAAGCGTCCGGCCGCCCAGTTCAACGCCGCGCAGGGTCCTGTACGGCTCTTCTGGACTGGACCAGCGCCCGTCCTTGACGTAGCGGTCAGCCGCCGGTATTTGACGAGCGAGCGAGAGCATGAGCCCGAATATGTGCTCGGCCACGGCCCGGGAGTTTCGGCCCGGTGAGTTCACCACCACGATGCCGTGCTCGGTAGCGGAGTCCACGTCTACGTGGTTTATCGCCGCCCGGCACACGCCGACGAAGCGCAGCGTGCTCACCTGCTCGAAGGTCTCGACGAACACGAAGTCCGACTCGACGATCAGGGCGGTGACCGAAAGCTCGTTTATACGCTCCGCCAGTTCGTCGGGGTCGTAGAGACGCAGCGTGTCCATCCAGCTCTCGTGGGTGACGGCCATGCGCACGCCCAACTCGTCCAGCGCGATTTTAGAAAAGGGCGCCAGCACCAGGGCGTGAAGGGGAACCTGTTTGGCCACGGCCCGATCCGGTGTCCTAGCGGCCCGATGTGCGGCCGGGGATGGGGAACCTGGGGACCAGGCTGAGCGCCCACAAACGGGCCATGAGCGACAGCTTTTCCCAAGACGAAAGACCAACCCGACGCTGGAACACGTCGAAACCTGACTCTTGTATTCGGTTGAGAATGGTCGAGTACAGGGCGTGCAGCACACCCGTGCAGGCTCGCGACTCTGCACTGAGCAACGGGATTAGCCGGGCACCGCTGTCGAAATAGGCCCTCGCCCGCTGCGCCTGGAACGCCATCAGGTCGCGGAACTGCTCGTTCACCACGCCGGCCTTCAGGTCTGCCTCTGTGTAGCCGAAGCGGGCCATCTCGTCGAGTGGAATGTATATGCGCTCGCGCTCGGCGTCCTCTTTTAAGTCGCGCATGATGTTGGTTAGCTGCATGGCCAGTCCCAGGTCCACGGCGTACTCGGTTGCGGCGGGGTCGTCGTAGCCGAAAATCTCGATGCTTATCAGCCCTACGGCCGAGGCTACTTTGTAGCAGTACTCCCGCAGCTCGTCGAAGTCCGCGAACCTCGTCTTCACGAGGTCCATCTCGACGCCTTCGAGGACTTCCAGTAAAAGCTCGCGGGTGAAGCCGAAGCGGGTCGAAGCGTCGGCCAGCGCCGTTAGGACAGGGTCGGTAGAGTCGCCATCAAGGGCTGAGTCGAGGTCTGCCCGGAGCGCGGCGAAGCGAGTCTCTTTTTCGGCGGAGGGCATCTCTTCATCCGCAATGTCGTCGCAGACACGGCAGTAGGCGTATGCGGCGTAGATTGCCCGGCGCTTTGCGGACGGCAGGGTACGGAAGGCGTAGTAGAAGTTCTTGGCTTCGGCCTTCGTTATCCGCTGGCAGGCGTCGTACGCCTGTTTTAGATCGGCCACCATACTCGATTTCACCATAGCAGGCCCAGTACGCCCAGAACACCCAGAGCGCCCCGAACACCCAGGACAGGGAGTGAGGAGTGTTAAAAAAAAGAAGGGCGGCGGCCTTAAAGTGACCGCCGCCCGACGCGCTCTAATTATTGAAGTGCAGACTCGCTACACACCCATTACCTGCACAACCACCTGCCGGCTGTCGATCTGGAGTGCCTTATCGGAGTCCAGTTCGACGGCGAAGATGCGCTGCCACTGCCCCATGGTCATGGCACCGTCGAGGATCGGAATAGTCTCCGATCCACCGAGGATCAGGTGCTGGCAATGGGAGTGCCCATTGGGGCACTCATCCTCGTGCATGTGCACTGTGCGCACGCTGAAGTCGTTGTGCCTGTAGTGAGCCCCTCGAGGAGCGAGCCGCTCTACGAACGACTCTAAGTCGGTCATGAGCAAGGGCTCGTTTTCCTGAATCACAATGGCCGTTGTGGTGTGCTTGGAGAACACGCACACCATGCCGTTGCGTACCTCCGAGCTTGTGACCAACTCCGACACACGGTCGGTGATGTCGATGAACTGAGGAGCTTGGGAGGTCTTAACTTCCAGAGTCTGGAGACACGTCTTAAACGACGCCTCAATCACTCTCATTTACCAACCTCTTTCATGTTTGCAATGGGGCCTACCCCCAATTTTGTCAGGTAGAACCCTACCATAATGTCTGGTTTCTGTTCAATGATTTTTACTTAGCATTACGATGTATCAGGAGTAGCCTCTGCGTCCGGCCATAGACTAATTTACAGTTACGCAGATTTCTCTCTACGCCACCTTCTGTACCGACCCAGGGCCGCCAACGGCCAGTAGATTCGGTACATGTGGTAATTGATCATAAAGCCCGCGGGAAGTTCCTGGCCCTGGAAGCCCGGTTCGCCTTCGAGCGGAAGTCTCTCCATACGCTGGCCCACGCCGTACCCGGGGAAGCCGGTACCGGTGAAGTGAGGCTCGTCCCAGGCACCGTCGGGGCGTTGGGTCGATAGCAGGTAGTTTACCCCTCGTAGGGTCGCCGGGTTGTCTCCCTCGTCGGCCGCCAGCAGTGTCACCAGAGCCCACGCCGTTTGCGACGCTGTACTGGGGCCGTTGCCGCGCTGTGCCGGGTCCACGTAGGACGCGGGGCTCTCGCCCCAACCCCCGTCTGGGTTCTGGTGATCCACCATCCACTTTGCGGCCAATTTCACACGCGCGTCATCGGGGCCGATACCTATGGCCCGCAAGGCGGGCAACACGGACCCTGTGCCGTAGACGTAGTTCACGCCCCAGCGGCCGAACCACGAGCCGTCGGACTCCTGGTCTCTGAGCACGTACTTCAGCCCGCTCTTAACGTGCTCGTCTTCTATCCCCTTACCCAGGGAGCCGAGCAGTTCGAGAACGTGGGCGGTGACGTCCACGCTGGGCGGGTCGATGGTCTCTCCGAAGTCGGAGAAGGGAATGCGGGCAATGAAGGTGCGGGTGTTGTCCTTGTCGAACGACCCCCACC
>CAUZIR010000264.1:0-2918 GCA_963579815.1 Dehalococcoidia bacterium | reverse complement strand
GGCCTGCACCATGCCGATGGTTTTAACGGTTTTCATACCGGCGATTTCGGGGGTCGTTACAACTATCAATAGCCCATCTCCTCGGCCGTATTAAGGTTATACGCTAGAGGGTCGGGGCCTGCCAGCCGCCTAGCGAGTACTCTACCTGTCCAGCCAATGCCAGGGCAATATCTTCGCGCCAGGGCGCGGCGACGATTTGCACGCCAATGGGCAGGCCACCCCCAGAGGTACCTGCGCGCACGACCGCGCCTGGCCAGCCGGTGAGGTTGAACTGGCGGGTGTAGCTGATGTCGGGCCAACCGGCTTCGGCGAGCTTGCCGTGCTCGATGGCGGGCGTTGCCCACACCGGACACAGGATGGCGTCGTGGTCGGCGAAGAAGGTGAGCATCTCCCCGCGCCACTGGTCGAGTTCGGCCAACAGCCCGGCGAACTCGGCGGCGGACAGCGGCGAGTCGCCCTGCCTGTCCAACCAGAGTTGAATGAGCGGGTGAGGGTCGCTCGTGCCCGCTTCTTCCAATAACTCGCGCACGCCAGCGCCGCCGTCGGCCTGCAAGACGGCTTTGAACATGTCGTTTGCTCGCGCTGCGCCGCGTGGCATGGCCGACCGCACTTCGACGCCAGCGCCAGCGAGGGCGTCGGCGGCGGCGTTCAGGGCGACGACGGTGTCGGCGTCGGCGGCTGCGTTGCCGTTGTCGGTGAAGAAGCCGAGTCGCAGGCCCGCGAGTTCGACCTCGCCGGGGTCGCGCAATGGCACTGGCCCGGCGCGAGGGTCGCGCCAGTCTGGCCCGGCGATGATGGGCAGGGTGAGCGCCAGGTCTTCGACGAACCTGGCCATTGGCCCAATCTTGAACATGGGGCCCCACAGCCCGTCCAAAGGCGGCCAATGCCCGGTAGATGGCACGCGGCCAGAGGTGGGCTTGATGCCCGCGATGCCGCAGTAGTGCGCGGGCTGCCGAATGGAGCCGCCCACGTCACTGCCCAGGCCCAGGGGCGAACCGCCGGACGCGATGAGCGCCGCCTCGCCGCCGCTACTGCCGCCTGGGGTACGCGTCAGGTCGTAGGGGTTGTTGGTGCGGCCGTAGACGAGGTTGTCGGTCTCGGCCCCCAGGCAAAGCTCGGGCACGTTGGTGGCGGCCAGGGGGATTGCGCCTGCCGCGCGCATTCGAGCGACGACGGTGGAGTCGGCGCTGGAGACATGGTTGGCCCGCCCAGCAGTACCAGCAGTAGAGATGACGCCCTCGATGGCGATGGAGTCTTTAACGGTGAATGGCACGCCGTGCAGCGGTCCGGGCTCGTCGCCTCTTGCAAGAGATTCGTCGGCTTTGACGGCACTGGCACGGGCCGAGTCGGCTCTTAGTTGAACTACTGCATTTAGCTTTGGGTTGACCGCCTCGATGCGGGCGATGTGAGCGTCGACGACTTCCAGTGACGACGCCTTTTTGTCGCGAATCATTTGGGCAAGCTGGGTGGCCGATTTGTACGTCAGTTCGGTCATTGGATGGTCTCCTAGAAGCTCGGGGCCTGCCAGCCGCCCAGACCGTCTTGCACTTGCTGTGCCAGCGCCAGGGCAACATCTTCGCGCCAGGGCCTCGCGGCGATTTGCACGCCGATGGGCAGGTCGCCAGACTGACCGGCGCGCACGACGGCGGCGGGCCAGCCGGTGAGGTTGAACTGGAAGGTGGAGGCGACCCCCGGCCACCTGGGCCCGATGAATTCGCCGTGGGGGACGGCCGCGGACACGGTGGCCGGGCACAGCAGGGCGTCGTAGTCCTGCATGAAGGACAGCATTTCGGCCCTGAAGCCGTCCATGTCGGCGAGCAGCGCGGCGAAGTCGGCGCCGGACAGGGGCGAGTCGCCCATGAGCGCGAGAACGTCGTCCAAGTAGGCGTGCGTCTTGGTGGTGCCAGCCTCGGCGAGCAGTGCTCGCACGCCCGCGCCGCCGTCGGCCCGCAGGACTGCCTTGAACATGTCGGGAGCGCGTTCGATGCCCGGTGGCCGAGCTTCGTCAACTGTTACACCGGTGTTTTTCAACGCTTCGGCTGCCGCCCCAATGGCTGCGACGGTGTCTGCGTCGGCGGGGTAGGCCCCGTTGTCGGTGAATGAAGCTATGCGGAGGCTGGACAGGTCGACCTCGCAGGGCTGGCCCAGCGGCACGGGTGCTGCGGAGGGGTCGAGCCCGTCGGGGCCGCACAGGATGGGCAGGGCGAGGGTGAGGTCTTCGACAAACCTCGCCATCGGGCCTATTGAGAACATGGGCCCGAGTAGCCCGACGAGGGGTACCCAATGGCCTGTGGACGGAACCCGGCCGGTGGTCGGCTTGATGCCCGCGATGCCGCAGTAGTGCGCGGGCTGGCGAATGGAGCCGCCAACGTCGCTGCCCAGGCCGAGGGGCGACGCGCCGGATGCGATGAGCGCGGCTTCACCGCCGCTGGAGCCGCCTGGCGTGCGAGAGGTGTCGTAGGGGTTGTTGGTGCGGCCGTAGGCGATGGAGGCCGTTTCTCCGGCGAGACATAGCTCGGGAACATTGGTATTGGCCAGCATGATTGCGCCCGCGCCTCGTAGCCGGGTGACGACGGCCGAGTCGGCTGTTGCAACGTAGGACTTGCGCCCGAGCGTCCCCCCGGTAGATATGACGCCCTGGATCTGGATGGCATCTTTCACGGTTACCGGCACGCCGTGCAGCGGCCCGAGCGGCCCGCCGTCTGCCTGCGTCTTGTCTGCACTGGTCGCATCTTTTCGGGCCGAGTCGGCGAGGAGCTGGGCCACGGCGTTGACGATCGGGTTGACGGCCTCGATGCGCTCGAGGTGCGCGTCGACGACCTCGGCCGACGACACCTGGCCGCTGCGAATCATGCCTGCCAGCCTGGTGGCTGAGGCGTAGAAAAGTTCGCTCATTACACTTCCTTATCACCCTTCCT
>CAUZIR010000263.1:0-2932 GCA_963579815.1 Dehalococcoidia bacterium | reverse complement strand
TGGCGTTGCCCATTGCAAAAAGTGCACTTTGTCGCAGTAGTGGGTCACCTGAAAGTTGGGCCGCGGTGATGACCTGGTCCACGTCGTCCCCGCTGAAGTACCCGACCGCCTCGACGGCGCGCCTGGTGACCTCAACGTCATCCCCTGCACGCGTAATTGCGGCTATGAGCGCTTCGCGCACCCGTTTGGCGTCCCGGTCTACTAGTTTGTCCATTTGTGCCCGCTCGGCGAACGGTCGCAGGCTCATCGCAGCCGCGGCCCGCACCGCCGGGGCAGGGTCACGTGACAGGAGTTTTACGAGCGGCCTTATCAGGGTCCGGTCCTCGGATTCCCAGAGGCCTTTGACGGCGAGTTCTCGCACCGCATCGTCGGGGTCGGACATGCCAATTGTGAAGACCGAGGAGAAGTTCAACTCGACGTTGTCCTCGGCCAGGTCGGTGAGTATGCCGAGAAGCTCTGCCTTTCGGGCTGAAGAGACCTCGACCCAGGCGTCCCGGAACAAGACGAGTTGTTCGTCTACGAGATCTGAGATGACGGGATGGCTGGAGTGGTCCAGCGATGCTTCATCATCGCCTGAGGCATCATCGCCTGGGCCGTCATCACCCAGGCCAACATCTGCCAGGGCGTCTTGGAATAGTTCGTCCGGCGGGGTCTCAGTGCCGGAAAGGGCCTTGCCGCTTGAAAGGCGGGCAAGGTACTCCTCAAGAGTGATTTGCGGCTCGCTGTGGTCTTCGATAAGCCTGTGTTAGCCTTCCATCGGTTTTGCGCTGGCGATTTGGCGCTGCCAGCTATGCGCCGCTGCTCAAAAACGTTGTGACTTCCAGCCCCCAAAACAGTCGAAACCGCCGCATGAACGCGTCCGACGTTACGTCGGAACTGGCCCAACTGTACGGGCCTTTCACCTGGGAACCCCGGTACGATGCCGCTTCGGAGCTGGTGTTCACTATTCTGTCCCAGCATACGTCGGACATCAACTCCGAACGCGCCTTCCTTAAGCTGATGGCGACGTTCGGCTCTGTAGAGGCCGTGGCGGACGCAGATGTCGGCGACATTGAGATGGCCATACGGTCGGCGGGCCTTTCCAAGACCAAGGCCCCTCGTATTAAAGAGGTGCTGGGACTGGTGCGCGAGAAGGTCGGCGACTTCGACCTGACTTTCCTCGCCGAGATGCCCCTGGCCGACGCAAAGCAGTGGCTGAAAGACCTGCCAGGTATCGGACCCAAGACGGCGGCCATCATCCTGTCTTTCTCGCTCGGCCTGCCCGCCATGCCGGTGGACACGCACATATACCGGGTGGCCCAGCGCGTCGGACTCATCGGGCCAAAGGTGAACGCCGACAAAGCCCACGATCTACTGGAACCAATGGTAGCCCCAGAGGACGTTTTCGCCTTTCACCTGTATCTAATCAACCACGGGCGAAAGGTGTGCAAGGCCATTCGACCGCGCTGCTCTGAGTGCACGCTGGCCTGGGGCTGCAAGGCTCGCCCGAAATTCGAGCGAGAAGAGGTGGCCCGAGTAAAGAAGGCCAGCAAGAAAAAACCAACCCGGCGCAAGAAGAACGCCTAAAGTCTGCCCCTGTCCCGTTGATGGCGCGACCGCCTGCGTATTAACATTCAAGGCGTGAAAGCGGGAATCATCAACGTCACCGGTTACGGCGGGGCGGAGCTGGCCAGAATTCTGAGTCGGCATCCGGAGTTGGACGTCGTCTCTGTCACCGGCCGAAGTTCGGCTGGAAAGCGCCTTGCCGAGGTTTTTCCCCACCTGTCGGGCACCGACATGCCCATTACCGAGGAACTAGAAGCCGAGACGGACATCGTCTTTTCCGCTCTGCCTCACGCGGCCAGCGCCGAGCGCTTGATGCCGCTCATAGAGGCCGGGACGAAAGTGGTAGATTTCAGCGCCGACTTTAGATTGAAGGACCCGGCCGTCTATACGGAGTGGTACACGGTCGATCACCCGTCTCCCTCAACGCTTCAGGCTGCCGCATATGGCCTACCGGAGTTGAACCGGGACGAGATTCGCACGTCCAACCTCGTGGCGAATCCGGGCTGCTACCCGACCGCGTCCATTTTGGCCATGGCGCCCGCCGTTGCAGGCGGGCTGATTACCGAAGACGTGATTATCGACGCCAAATCCGGCGTTTCCGGGGCGGGCAGGGCACTGTCGCTCAACACCCATTTCTCCGAGGTGGACGAGAACGTCAAGGCCTACTCCGTAGGGGGCCACCGGCACATGCCGGAAGTCACCCAAGAGTTGGCCCGAATCAACCCCGGCCCGGAACTGCGGCTCACGTTCCTGACTCATCTCATACCAATGGTCAGGGGAATACTGGTCAGTTGCTATGCGCCCCTGAACACCGCCGTTACTGGCACCGGAGACGGGGCTGCTGCCCACGTCAGGGCGGCCTATAAGAGCTACTATCGGGACGAGCCGTTCGTAATCGTCACCGATGAGCCGCCCGCTACCAAGCAGACGCTCGGTGCCAACAACTGCCTCATCTACCCGACCATCGACCCGCGCACCGACCGCCTCGTCGTCATAGCCTGCATCGACAACCTGGTCAAAGGTGCTGCGGGCGAGGCCGTACAAAATGCCAACATCATGCTGGGCCTGCCAGAAACGGCCGGGCTACAGCAGCTAGCTATTTATCCCTAGTAATTTGGCCTGATACGCCGGACACCCCGGTGCTACCTAGGCAAATCTGGGATAAAATAAAACCCCTTCGTGCCCCCATCGTCTAGTGGACTAGGACAGCGGCCTTTCAAGCCGCAAACACGGATTCGAATTCCGTTGGGGGCACACTCTTCGTAGAGCCTGCCAGACAGGCTCGGGCGCTGGGGCGCTTCTCGACGCCACCGATTGCATTGGCCGGTCGGCGCGCTTATTCTCTGGTGACTCTCCCGGAGGTTTTTTCGCCCACATGGTCGACCTA
>CAUZIR010000262.1:0-2943 GCA_963579815.1 Dehalococcoidia bacterium | reverse complement strand
TTCCACCGCGCGCATCCAGTCTCGTTGATCTTCTATCACGTTCCGATTATAGCTCCGGTGCGTTTCGTTATAGGGGGGCGAATCACAGGCCACCTATAATGCACAAACGTTCTAATTATGTTCGTTGCCGTCGCCTCCGTTACCCTGCACATACCCGAGAGCCGCAGCCTGAAAGCCAGACGGCGAGTGGTGAAATCGCTCATCGAACGTGCCAGGGTCAGGTTCGCTGTCTCCATCGCCGAGACCGGGGGGCAGGACACGTGGCAGAGCGCAACCATAGGTATCGCATGCGTTAGCGGCTCTGCCGAAATGGCCGAGGAGGTCGTCAACCAGGTGCTGGCGTTCGTCGACTCGTCGTCAACAGAGTTCGAGATCGTCGAGCGGTATGTCGAGACGCTGTCGGGTTTCGATAGCGATTGAACACTGGTGCATTCCTCGACTACGTCCAGTCGCTTCCCTGGTACAAGGAGCAGATAACTCACGTCGAGGACATACCGCCTCGTGAGTCGACGCCGGGCCAGCTGGAGCGGCCACTGCGCCCCGACGTACAGGCGCGTCTTACCGAGCAGGGCATCACGGAGCTGTACTCCCACCAGGCCCAGGCCATCGACGCCGCTCGGCGGGGCGAGCACGTCATAGTCGCCACGCCTGCGGCGTCGGGCAAGAGCCTGTGCTACAACGTTCCGGTGCTGGAGGCGCTGACCGAAGGCCGGTCTGCCACGGCTATCTATCTATTCCCGACGAAAGCCCTGGCGCAGGATCAGGCCGCCGGACTGGAACGCCTAACGCCCGAGCGGGCCCGGCTGTACTCCGGCGTTTTCGACGGCGATACGCCGCGCGAGTCACGCAGCCAGGTGCGGCGTAATGCCAGGATCGTCATAACCAACCCCGACATGCTGCACATGGGCATGCTGCCCAACCACAGGAACTGGTACAGGCTTTTTCGCAACCTGCGCTACGTGGTCATCGACGAAGCGCACATCTACCGGGGCGTCTTCGGCTCGCACGTGGCCAACGTCATCCGCAGGCTGCGTCGCCTGTGCGCCAGGTTCGGCGCGGAGCCGACGTTCGTGCTTTGCTCGGCCACCATCGCGAACCCGGCCGAGCACGCAGAACGATTGCTGGGACTACCCGTGACTGCGATAGAGACGGACGGTGCGCCCTACGGTGGCAAGGACTTCGTGCTGTGGAACCCACCGCAGATAGACATGGACGCCGGGGCCAAGCGCCGCACGACCAATACTGACGCGTCATTGCTTATGACTGAGCTACTCAAGCGGAGAGTTCGCACGCTGACCTTCGTTCGCTCCCGGCGCATGGCCGAACTGCTCTTTGTATACGTACGCGACCAGCTCAAGGCTGTCGCCCCCGACCTGGCCAAGAAGCTGGCGCCGTACCGGGCCAGCTACCTGGCAGAAGACCGGAGAAAAATCGAGCGCGACCTTTTCTCCGGTAAATTGCTTGGCCTCACATCTACGACTGCCATGGAGCTTGGCATCGACGTGGGCGACCTGGATGCGACCATACTTACCGGCTACCCCGGCAGTTTCGCCTCGACCTGGCAGCAGGCGGGTAGGAGCGGACGGAGAGGCGACCGGGCACTGACCGTACTGGTGGCACAGGACGACCCGCTCGACCAGTACCTGATGCGCAACCCGACTATGTTCTTCGGCAGGCCATCGGAGGCGGTGCGCATATCCCCCACCAACCCGTTCGTGCTCAGGCCCCATCTCATGTGCGCCGCCTACGAGGCCCCCCTCACGCCCGAGGACGCCGACCTTTTTGATACCGACATCACCGTCGAAGCAGAGCAGTTGGTGAGCGACGGCGCGCTGCACAAATCGGGTGACAAGTGGCACCTGGAACCGGAGGTCGACTTCCCGGCACAGTCGGTGAACATCCGCTCGACGTCGTCAGACTTCTACACCCTGGTAGATAGGGGCAGCGGCGCCATATTGGAGACCGTGCAGGAGGCCTCGGCCATGATGCAGCTCCATCCGGGGGCCGTCTACCTGCACAAGGGCGAGACTTACCTCATTGCAGACTTGGACCTGGAAACTAAAGTTGCCAGGGCCATACGCAGCGACGTGGAGTACTACACCCAGCCGTCCGATGTCACCGAGACCCGCATTTTGCAGGAGTTCAGCGAGAAGCAGGCCGGCAACACGACAGTGCACCTGGGTGAAGTGAACGTGACCACGACTGTCACCGGCTTTCGCCGCCTATCGCCACTGTCAGGAGAAGTGCTGGGGGAGGAGTACGTCGAACTGCCTCCGCGCAAGTTCAACACCGTCGGCCTGTGGTTTGGTGTGCCGCGCGATGTTTTGCGAGCGGCCCAAGCAGAGAAGCTCGACTTGGCAGGAGCGCTGCACGCCATCGAGCACGCGGCCATCGGGGTGCTTCCGCTGTTCGCCATGTGCGACCGCAACGACATCGGCGGCATCTCCACGCCGTTGCACCCAGACACGGGCAGACCACAGGTGTTCATCCATGATGGCGTGCCCGGCGGGGTAGGCATCGCCGAGCACGGCTACGAAATCATCGTGGGGTTGTGGAAGGTGACATTCGACGTCATCGCCGGGTGTGCGTGCGAAGCAGGCTGCCCCGGCTGCATCCACTCGCCCAAGTGCGGTTCAGGAAATCGACCATTGGACAAGGTCGCGGCCGTGACCATACTGCGGGGCATTCTCGGGCAAACCTGAGTTCGGGCCGACGGCGCTGCGTCCGGACCCAGTGCGATGGAAGGCCTGCCCCCTGTGCAATGCGCGCGTGCTATCCTTGAAATCACGGTCGGGGTGTGGCGCAGCATGGTAGCGCACCTGCCTGGGGGGCAGGGGGTCGCCGGTTCAAGTCCGGCCACCCCGACCACCTTATCGAACAGTCTTTAGACGGCTCGCCACTCGGCGAGCCGTTTTCATTGTTGGCCCCGTTTCACTGGCGTGA
>CAUZIR010000261.1:0-2945 GCA_963579815.1 Dehalococcoidia bacterium | reverse complement strand
TACAAGTAGATGGCCAGGCCCAAAAGCAGCCCGGCTTCGGCCACCCTGTCTGCGGTCGAATCCAGCAGTGCGCCGAACCGGGAGACCGTTCCCCGGAACCGGGCGACGGCGCCGTCGAGCATGTCGAACGGGCCGGATGCCAGCAATACGATGCCCCCGACGAGCAGCCAGCCTTCGCTGACGAGGTATGCGCTCGCGCCCGCCACCAGCAACCCGGCAAGCGTGAGCATGTTGGGCGATATGCCGACGGCCGAGAGCGCTCGGGCGATAGGGACCTCGAAGTACCGGGCGAGTGCGGTGCGGGTCGCTTCTCTATTCACGACACTTTTCGTTTCCCCGGCTTCTTGGTTCTGGGCGCTTTTTGGTTCTGGGTGCCTTTTCGGCCCGGGCCTATTGGGAGCATTCGATATAGTAGTCCAGCACCCGTTCGGCGACCGCCTCCCAGCGGAACGCCTCTACGTTCTGTCTACCTGTTTCGCCGAGCTTGCGGCCCAGGTCAGGGTCTTTCAGCAGCCTGGCTATGGCGTCGGCGAGGGCCTCGCCGTCGTTCGGTGGCACGAGCAACCCCTCTACTTCGTGCTTCATTACTCCGGAGTACCCGGCTATGGATGTGGCAACTATCGGCCTTGAGGCAGCCATAGCCTCCAGCAGCACTATGCCGAAGCTTTCTTGTCCAGTTGCTGGTGTGCAATATATGTCTGCCGACTTGAAGTACCGGGCCTTGTCCGCTCCAGACACCGGCCCGACGAACTCTATGTCGGTCAGGTTTCGCTCGCTCATGATGCGGTAGGAGTCGGTGTCTGGCTCCCCCGGTCCAACCACTATCAGGCGCAGATCGGGCCAATCCCATTTCAGCCTGGCGTATGCCGCGAGCAGGTAGCGCAGGCCTTTGCGCCTGTCCATGCGCCCGACCCACAGCAGGTTAGTTTTGCCGTCGCGCAGGTGCTCAAATGGCTCGGCCTTGGCGAACGTATCAACATTAACCCCGTTGGGAATTACCTTGTAGTCGGCGGGGTAGTGACGGCCGATGAAGTCTCGCGCAGGTACCGAAACGGCTATGCGGCCGTCGAGCTTGCGGAAGTAGCGGTTGCCGAAGCGACTCAGGCCCATCTGGTAGACACGGTGGCCGCCCAGGCTGTGGAATGTGCCCACGTTCACCGCAGTCGACTGCGACAGTGCGGCGATTGAGAGGAAGCCTGCGAAGGGCTCATGCAGGTGCAGGACGTCGAAGCCCTGGGCGTCGAGCATGGCCTTGGTGCGACGACGATTCCATACGGACAGGGAAACTCGGGCGAAAGACCCGCCGGTGGGTATGACGATGGGCCGGTCCATGGGGATGAAGTCCGAGTCGTACTCCAGGTTCCGGTTGGAACATGGGGCGATGGTTTTAACCTCGTGGCCCCGGGCGCGAAGCTGCTCCGACAGGCTTACTACATGGTCGCGCACACCGCCGTGGGCGGCGTGGTCGTAAGCGGAAAGGAGCCCGATCTTCATCGGGCGGCTGACGTCGAGAGGAGACGATCTTTTGGTCAAGAGCCGCCCTTAGTGCAGTTCGCCACTGGCACGCCTATTCGGTGCCGACGATGAAGTCCTCTACCATCTGACGAGCCTCAGAGTCGGTGAACTGTTCCAGGGGCGACTTCATGAAGTACGCCGATGGGGCGGTCACCGGTCCAGACAGGCCCCGGTCGAGCGCAATCTTGGCGCAGCGTACCGCGTCAATAACCACACCGGCCGAGTTGGGGCTGTCCCACACTTCCAGCTTTAGCTCAATGTTGATGGGGGAGTCGCCGAAACCCTTGCCCTCCATGCGTATGTAGCACCACTTGCGGTCCTTTAGCCACGGCACGTGGTCGCTGGGGCCAACGTGAATGTCCTCGTCCGCCATCGTGTAGTCGAGCTGAGAGGTAACCGCCTGGGTCTTAGAAATTTTCTTGGAGGTGAGTCGCTCGCGTTCGAGCATGTTGAGGAAGTCGGTGTTGCCGCCGAAGTTGAGCTGGTAGGACTCGTCGAGCTTCACGCCCCGGTCCATCATCAGGCGGGTGAGCACCCGGTGAACGATGGTTGCGCCTACCTGCGACTTGATGTCGTCGCCGATAATCGGCAGTCTCGCCTCACGGAACCGGCTCTGCCAGTAGTCGCCCGCGCCCGAGGCAATGAACACCGGCACGCAGTTGATCATTGCGCATCCGGCCTGCAAGACCTGCTCGACGTACCACTTGGTGGCCTGCTCGGAGCCGACGGGCAGGTAGTTGATGACTACGTCCACCTCGCGCTCTTTAAGTATCTTGGCCACTTCGGCGGTGGGTCCGTCGGCCTTTACGATCACGTCCTGGAGGTACTTGCCGATGCCGTCGTGGGTCATGCCGCGCGAGACTGTAACTCCGGTCGGTTCGACTTCGGCGAACTTCATGGTGTTATTGGGCTCGGCGAAGATGGCCTCGGAAAGGTCCAGGCCAACCTTGGTCTGGTTCACGTCGAAGGCCGCTACAACGTTGATGTCTGCAATCCCGTACTCGCCCAGGACCGGGTGCATCAGCCCCGGCACGTCTGCGTCGGCAGGTGCGTCCGCGTATTTCGAGACGCCCTGTATCAGAGATGACGCGCAGTTGCCCACGCCGATGATTGCGACGTTGATGTTTCCCATGATCCTCCATTGACTGTCGGGCAACCAGTGTTTGGCCGTTGTTTTTCTGTTCTGTGCAGCCAGCGTGCACCTATGCGCCTCGCGGTTTTTTCTGGGGCGCGGCCCTGGGGTGCGACTAGGAGGTCCGGTTTGGGCGTCCTTAGCTACGCTGGGCACCAAGGCATGTTAGCAGGGGTGGCGAACAGCGAACAAGGTAAACGACGGCCACCAAGCGTGCTTCGTCTCCGGTACACCCGGCGAAACAGCCGTTCACTGCACGGTCGTTAAACGACTCCCTGTTTTCTTAGTAACGCGGTCT
>CAUZIR010000260.1:0-2945 GCA_963579815.1 Dehalococcoidia bacterium | reverse complement strand
GAGGTAGCTGGGCGGCTGGCTCATCATGCGCCTACTCTGCCACCGTGGGCGCTAACCTGACAACGCTCTCCCAACCTTCACTGTGGGCCTGATTACGAATCCCACGCAGGCCAATCAGATCATCGCTAGCGGACGTGCCGATGGCATTGCCATGGCGCGGGCCTTCCTGCGCAATCCCCGCTGGGTATGGGATGCAGCGGACGAACTCGGGGCCGAAGTGTTCTGCCCTCCCCAGTACATCCGGGGGCGGCACCCCCGCCACATCGCTGGTCTCGCACGCCCGCCTCTCGCCACCGAGTGAGTTTCGGCGGTCGAGAAGAGAGGTGGTGATGCGGAAGTCGATTGGACGCTATCGCGTGACCGGCTTGCTTGGCGCGGGCGCATGGGCGAGGTCGACAACGCCACCGACACCCAACTCAACCGGCAGTCCGCGCTGCAGATCCTGCCGACGCCTTTGCCGAGGATCCGGTCGGCTCGCCAGGCTCCAGAGGGAGACGTAGTTGCTGACGTCGCTCACCCATGCCATTATTGGCTGTCCACGGCATCGAGGACGCTGTCGAGTCCGAGTGCGAGAGGCCTGGCTCGTTAATCGGGGGCGGAAAACGAGCAATTCTAAAACATACTACCGTCTTCAGGGAAATGAGGAGAAGCATTTCATGCCCGATAACAAGCCACTGGAAGGCCGCTTCGAATTGGGCAATCTTGAATTGCAGTCAGGCAAGGTGCTGCTCGATGCTCACTTGGGCTACGCGGCGTACGGCGAGTTGAACGAAGCCCGGGACAACGTCATTGTCTATCCCACCTGGTACACCGGCCTGCATCGCAACAACGATGCCTTCATCGGGAATGGTAGGGCGCTGGACCCGGCGAAATACTTCATCGTCGTACCGGACATGTTCACCAACGGCCTGTCCACGTCCCCAAGCAACTGCTTACCGCCGTTCGATGGGATGAATTTTCCCCTGGTCACGCCGTACGACAACGTCATCGCCCAATATCGACTCCTTACCGAGCACTTTGCTGTCACGAGCGTCGCGCTGGCCATCGGCTACTCGATGAGTGGACAACAGGCGTACCACTGGGGGGCTCTCTATCCTGACTTCGTGGACCGGATCTGCGCGATCTGCGGCTCGGCCAAAACCTCAGCGCACAACTGGGTCTATCTCAATGGCTACAAGACCATCATGGAAGCCGGTGACGGGTGGGACGAGGGGAAGTGTGCCGAGTGGCCACCAAAACTCCTCACCGCAGTGGCCGGCCTGGCTGCCACCATGGGCTTGTCCCAGGACTGGTATCGGGAGTCTGGATTCGAGTTGATGGGGGCTTCGAACATCGAGGAATTCCTAATCACTCTCAACGGTTTCTTTGCCTCCTGGGTGCCGGGGAATCTCTATCATCAGACCCTCACGTGGATGGCTGCCGACGTATCGGCGCATCCCAAGTTCGACGGCGACCTAGGCAAGGCGCTCGCCAGCATCGCGTGCCCCGCGTTGATCATGCCGTGCGATACCGACATGTATTTCCGAGTCGCCGACAACGAGATAGAGGTCGCGCAGATGCCTAACGCCGAACTGAAGGTCATCCATTCGCTGTGGGGGCACCTTGCGGGCATGCCGGGCGTCAGCGCGGCCGATGATGCCTTCGTAGACGACGCAGTCAGGGAACTACTGGCCCGCTGACCCTAATTACTATGTCGCTTGGTCCCGGCACCAGCCTCGGCCCATACGAGGTCCAAGCCGCCCCCCCCG
Organism: Dehalococcoidia bacterium; assembly: GCA_963579815.1. Taxonomy (GTDB): domain Bacteria; phylum Chloroflexota; class Dehalococcoidia; order Lucifugimonadales; family UBA2962; genus CAUZIR01. The sequence goes on along the minus strand of CAUZIR010000260.1, from coordinate 1,197 downwards.
GCGCGGGCGGCATGGGCGAGGCCCGCGACACCAAGCTCGACCGGGACGTGGCGCTGAAGGTCTTACCGAAGGCGTTTACTTGACGCGCCCCTTTGAGATGAGGCTTTCCTCTCTACTTCCAGCCTTGATGGTCGTCCTCGTGACGCAGGCTGGGGCGCAAGGCTACCCGGAGCCACCGGTCGACTCGGCGCCGGTACTGCGATTTCTCGAACTCCGATTTCCGACGCAGGGCAATCGACCCTTCCATCGTCAGACCACCTATCTCAGGCAGTCCGAGGCGGTCGGCTATCTGAGCATACCCGGACGTCCGGCGTACACGCGCTACACTGACGTCGAGCCGGTGATCCTCCTGGATGCCGAGCGTTTCTGGGAGTCAGGCGGTTTCGTTAGCCTCTGGGTCGATGTGGTCGACAGCCGGTTCGAGAACGGTGTGGTCGGCAAGCGCGTGGTGTTCAACTTCATAGAACAGCACGACGCACGACCGCCGACGGAAGAGCATCCGACCGTGCCAACAGCGTTTCGCGAGTCGCCGCCTGGCCACACCCGGCTGTACCCACCGCCCTGAGATCGTTTGAACTCTGCAACAGGCAACCGGAAGAGAGGCCTCGAGCCTCTGCGGGGAACCGTCTGGAAGATTCTGGTGCGCACCAACACGTCCCGTTATGCCCCGATGGTTACAGTCTGGCGCCCCTGCGCCCGGTCGTACCTGTAAGTTGTTGCAAAGAATGGAGGCGCCGCCCGAATTTGAACCGGGGATAGAGGTTTTGCAGTGCTCAGCGCCGCGCGTAGATACAGGGAAATACGCGTGTTTTATTGAGGTTTTCGCCCTCTAACTTGGTTGGCGTTGGACTGGATTGGGCTGATATCGGCTCAGGGTTGGGCACAGTCTTGGGAACAGTAGCCGTGTACCCGTGCGGGTCTCTCCAGAACGTGGATTCCTCACCGGCACCCGATCAGGCTCCCGCTGACGACGGGTTCCGAATGAGGCATTGATACCCGGTCGCAAGAGCCACGGGATTACTAGTCCCGTCTTGCATTAAAAACATCAACTCGGTTACGCCGACATCACTACGACCTCACGATACGTACGGATTACGCCGGTGCGTCTTGACGGTCTACGCTGGAAAAACAGCGGTCACTAGGGGCGTGTTCAGTCCACTCTTCCAGCTTCGAGGAACACCTCCCGTCGATGGTGAG
>CAUZIR010000259.1:0-2951 GCA_963579815.1 Dehalococcoidia bacterium | reverse complement strand
GGGCGAGCCTGTGCTTATGCCCAGCACGGTAGACCTGAGCCGGTTCAACGACGTGGCCGTCGAAAAGCGAGCCTGGTCACGCCGAGACGAGATGATCGAACTCGTTCACGATGTGGTTGCCGGGGCGGGCAGCGTAGCAATGGAGTACTCGCCCAGGGCCGAGCTACCCAGGGCCGCTCGCGTCGATGCGGGCACCGTCGAGTTGGTACGCGAGGCGGGCGTCGAAGTAGTGTCGTCGGCCGACCTGTTCCAGTACGCAACCCAGCGCTGGGGCCCGGACCAACTCGCCTCGCACAAAACCGCCGCCGACCGGCTGTCGAAAATAGTGCTGGAAGCATACGCATTCATAGGCGACCAGTTGTCGGGCGGCATTCGAGAACATGAAGTGGCGCAGTTCATCCGAAACCGATTCTCCGAAGAAGGGCTGGCCATTTTGGACGGGCCCGTCGTGGCCGCCAACGCCAACTCGGCCGACCCGCACTATGAACCCCTATCCACCGGTTCTGCGGCAATAAACCCTGGCGACTGGGTACTCATAGACCTGTGGTCTCACTTAGAGGGCGAAGGCACCATGGCCGCCGATATCACCTGGACCGGGTGTGTGGGCTCCGAGGTGCCAGCAAAACACCGAAAGGTGTTCGACACAGTCATCGGTGCCCGTGACGCCGCAGTCCAGCACCTGCGCACCGCCCACTCGCGGGGCCGCGTTCTGATGGGCTGGGAAATGGACGCCGTCGCCCGCGACTACATCACAAAAGCGGGCTACGGGGAATACTTCAAACACCGGCTGGGTCACAGCATCGGCCGAGAGATTCACTCCAACGCCGTCAACCTCGACAACTACGAAACGAGGGACACTAGGCAGATCATTCCCGGCATTTGCTTCTCGGTAGAGCCAGGAATCTACCTGCCCGAGTTTGGCGTCCGGTCGGAAATAGATGTGTTCTTGTCAGACGACGGCCCCGAAGTAACGACCGTCATGCAGACCGAGCCGGTGTTGGTGCCCGTTTAACCCGAGGCCCAGAACCCCTGGTCGCCCTAGTCCGAGCTTGGCAGCCGTTTAGGCTGCTGAACCACCATCTCCTGGCCGTTGCACTTCACCACGCCAGTGCCAGCCTTGGTGCACAGCAAAGTCGTACCGGTGTCGAGGGAGCGATAGCGCTTACCTAGTTGAGTCGCCACGTCTACTTCCTCGCCTGCAGGGGCTTGTCGCAGCACGTGAGCGCGCCGTCACCGCCCCTGGTAACCACGAACTCGGCGGCGCAGTCCGTGCAGACCAGGCGGCCGCCGGTCTTATTTTCGGGTTGATCAGCCATATCGGCTCGATTATATCGCCTGCCAGAGCCCGCCGACGAAAACGACCAAGCCGAAGAAAATGATGAACCCACCAAGGTTGACCCGGTCGGCCACCACCATGAACGCCCTAATGGCGACCAGCCCGACCACGAAGGCGATTGCTGCGGAGATCAGCGCCTCGGCAGACCAGGCGAAACCATCACTCAGCCCGGCCCACAGAGACGCCCCCAGAGACGCCGGGACGCTCATAAGAAAACTCAAGCCCAACGCCTCGCGCCGGTCAATGCGCCGGGCCAGCAGCACCGCCACAGTCGTGCCAGAGCGGCTCAGCCCCGGCAACACCGCCAGACCCTGCCCTATACCGGCGAACACGCCGTCCAGGACGCTCAGATCGCCCCGGCCCCGCTCGCCAGTACCGTTGCTACGCAGTTGGGTATAGCCGGTCACCAGCATTAGCGCTCCAACCACGGCCATCGCAGACGCCCCCACACGCGTGGACAGTTCCTCCAGGCCAATGAGCAACCCCAGGCCAATGGGCGCGCTAACGAGCGTAGCGACAATCAGAAAAGTGAGGAACGGTGACGGCCCCCCGCCCGGTCCGACGCGCAGCCCGGCCACCTCTTTGACGATGCCCACACAGTCCCGTCGAAACACCACCAGCACCGAGGGCACGGTGCCTATGTGCAGCCAGAGAGCGAACTGGACGGCCTCGTCGAACGACTTATCGAAGAAGAACGAGTAACTGGCCGACACGACGCCTTCGGAAGACACCGGCAGCCACTCGAACACGCCCTGAAGGACGCCGAGAACGAGGGCAGCTGTCAAAGCGGACCGAGCCCGTGCACGCCTGTAAACACGGGCCTAGGTTACCCTAAGCCGTCCCGTCGTCGGAACCTGTCAGAGCTATAATCAACTGATCGATCTCGCTTGGGGAAGTGTCGGAATCGGTAGACGAGCATGATTTAGGATCATGTGCTCGAAAGAGCGTGCGGGTTCGAGTCCCGCCTTCCCCACTTCACAGTAGACTGGTCGACAACGCGAGCATCGCCCATGCGCTGAGGGGTTGTTACCTTTTTGACAGCAACTTTGACAGCAACCGGGTTCGGAAACACTTGTTGGACGGGGAGTTCGAACCTCCCCCGTCTCCACCAGAAACACGAAAGGCCTCCGCCATTGTGGCGGAGGCCTTCGGTTTTCCAGGTAGCTGCAAGCCTATTGGAAAGTCAAAATCCTCTCCGGGTTCTCGACGAGGATCGTGTTGATGTTGGCTTCCGAGAAGCCGCGCTGTCTCATACGAGGGACGATGTTTTCCAGTATGTGCGCAGACCCCTTTCCTCCGTGGCTGGTCCAGTCTGTTTTCAGGCAGACGTCGTGGGCGATCACAAGGCGGTCTTCATAACCCCACTCCATGAACTGTTCCAATATGCTCAGACGCCCGGTGTCGGACTGGACGCCAACGTCCTCAAACGCCCCGCCTTGGAACATCGTGTCTTCCCAGCCGAACCGGTCGTACTCGAGATTTGCTCCGGTCTCGACGACTTCCCGGATGGGAGCCAGGTCACTGATCAATTCGAGATGGCCCATGATTACGCGGGTGGGATCGACGCCAGCCTCGATCAGGTCGTTCATGATGTGCATCGGGGAATCTGGATGGA
>CAUZIR010000258.1:0-2964 GCA_963579815.1 Dehalococcoidia bacterium | reverse complement strand
TCGTGGGCCTGTTTCAACTCATTACAAAGCACTGAACAGAGGGCTTGTGATACATTGCACCAATGGCGCAAGCTTCTCCGGCCACGAGACGCTCCAGCCCGAAAGGCCGCCGGTCCCGGGCCGTAATGGACGTTTTGCTGGTGGCCAGTGCCGCCCTCATGGCGGTAACGCTTTACCTGGTGTTTTTCTGGGTCCCGACCGAGGCAACCCTGGGCGTTTCCCAGCGCATCCTCTACTTCCATGTCCCCCTCGGCCTGCTGGGGATGATTTCCATTGTGGTCGTCACGTTCGCGTCCGTGATGTACCTGTTCTCCGAACGCCTATCCAAGAGCATCGATTTCGTCGTCAACCTCTTCATCGGTCCTGTCAATAAACTGCTTATCGGCGGTCTTAATCGATTCACACCTTTGAAGATTCGACCTTTGAGCCTTATCCATCTTCGATGGCAGGCGAACAAGAAGTGGGACGACCTCGCGCACTCGTCTGCCGAGTTCGGGGTGATATTCGCCACCCTCATAATCGTCACCGGCGCCATCTGGTCCAAGCCCACCTTTGGGGTGTGGTGGACGTGGGACCCGAAGCTAACGACCACCCTTATTCTGTGGTTCATCTATGTCGCCTACCTGATGCTCAGGGCCTACGGGCCGCAGGGAATACAGCAGGCCCGCTACGCCGCCATCATCGCGCTGATGGGCGCGGTAGACGCGTTCATCATCTACATTTCGACCTGGCTGTGGCGGACCGCCCACCCGGAGATTCTCGTCGGGCCCCTCGCCGAGTCCGACTCCCTCGAATCGAGAATGGCCACCACCCTGCTTATCGCCATGGTGACGTTCGTCGTTTTATTCGTTTACATACTCATGGAACGCTACTCGTTGAAGCGCTCGGAGAGCCAACTTGATGAACTTCACCAGATTGCCTCAGTTCGTCTCTAGGGCCGCCCCTCATTCCCGCACTTGGGGCCTCCCAAGGTCGGCCGGGCTGGCGATCGCCGTGGCGGCCGTGGTGATGGTCGGCCTGCTTGGGCCGGGCACCGTGCTGGCATTCGAGGGCTCCGAACTGGTGCCCGTTGAGCAGGGCCAGCATTTCCAGGTCGAGGACAACACCAGCGGCGACCCCGAAGGCAACCTGCCGTACCTGTTCGCCGTCTTCATAATCACCTGGGGCCTGTTCTTCGGCTACGTCGTCTACATGACGCTCAAGCAGCGCAGAATGCAGGCCGAGATCGAGGCCCTGAGCGTTGCACTGCACGAGAAGATCGGGTCGGACTCCTAATACGTAGGTTCAGGTGAGCATGCGCGAGCTTGAGTCATTTGCGATACTGGAAGCACGGGCCCAGACATTTGGCCCCGAATGTGAACGCCCGGATGTTTACAAAGGCGTGCGCAAAGACGTGAACAAAATTGTTAAGACAGGTGAACTGCTAAATGGCCCAGCCTGAAAACTACCTCCCTGACCCTTCCGAGGCACCGCCAGAAGAGGGCGCGATGATCGGCGCGAACAAGCTCAAGTTGCTCGTGGGAGCGCTGGCACTGGTGGGTGCACTGGGTTACTTCGGGTTCATGGCCTTCGAAAACGCCACCGTGTACTACTACACCGTCGCCGAGGCCACCGAGCTGGGCCCGTCGGAAGACGGGCGCATGGTGAGGGTCAACGGCAAGCTCATCCCCACCTCGTTCGACCGGCAGGACGGCTCAACTGAGGCTCGGTTCCAGCTAACTGATGGCGACCAGACGATGCTCGCGGTGCACGAAGGCGTACTGCCGGACCTGTTCTTCAACGACCACTCCGAGATCATTCTGGAGGGTTCGTTCGACGGCGAGATGGTGTTCCGCAGCGAGAACGTCATCGTCAAGTGCCCGTCCAAGTACGTCGCCCAGGAAGAAGAAACAGGGTAAGAGGAGACCGGGTAGCCGGTTTCTTCGCGAAACCCAAACAAAGCGAAAGGGCCGCACCAATGGTGCGGCCCTCTTAGTTATCGGCCCTGGATGCTACCGGCATTGGGACCGGGGTCCGGTCAGTGCTCCTGGCGTTTCAATCTCTCTAAGATGTCGCCTTGCAGGTTGGGCGGGGCCTTTTGCACAGGTGTCCTTTTCATCATCGCCACGGTGGCTTTCAGCGTGTCGAGGAAAGTTCGACACGGACCACACTTACCCAGGTGAACGTTCGCGGCTCGCAGGGCGTCACCGGTCACCTCGCCATCGACATAGTCGGAGGAGATTTCACGGAAGTTGGCCTGAATACTCTTGCCGCCGAATATTCTTTTACGTAAGCCCAAGGCCATGACTATTTATCCTGACTAAACTGTCAGAGTGCGCTCAATGTGCCGTGAGTTAACTTAGAAGACGCTCGTCTCTGAGTCAAACCGCTGTAGGCTGCCTGACGTCCTGTGGCACTTTGCCGTCTGTCGGACCCTTCGATAGAATCTGATGCGCGACGTGCCCCGAAGGTTCTGAGGCGGGGTTCTCAGGTGCCCGTATTTTCAGGAGGCACAGACTTCCAATTGGGCAACGCAGGGTCTAAAGCGCCCGCAGGCCAGGCCGAAAAAGAGGCACCGCCGAAGACCTTTGAAGAAGTGGTCGAGCGGTACACAGACCTCGTCTACAACGTGGCCTACAGCTACATGGGAAACCCCCATGACGCCGAGGATATCGTACAGGACGCGTTCCTGTCGGCGTACCGGACGTGGGACCGCTTCAGGGGCGAGTCACGGGTCACCACCTGGCTCTATCGCATCGCCACCAACGCCGCGCTGATGAAGATTCGCAAAGGCAAGCGCGGACGGGAACTTACCCAGACCGGCCTCGATGATATCGACATTCCCCGCAAGGGAATGTCGCCGGAGCAGGGTGCAGCCAACGCCGAACTCGGTGCCAAGCTAAACGAACGCATCGCAATGCTCGAGCCCAACCTCCGTACAGCCGTGGTGCTGCGTGACGTGCAGGACATGTCCAACACAGAGGC
>CAUZIR010000257.1:0-2975 GCA_963579815.1 Dehalococcoidia bacterium | reverse complement strand
CGGTCGGTGAGTGCCCGGATGACGGTGTCGGCGCCGTCGTCCATGGTCATGTGGGGCTTGGCGTCCAGCGTCGCGTCGATGTGTTTGTAGTAGGTCTCGTTGTCCTCGCCAGTGATGGCGTATGTGGAGATGCCGTGATCGGCGACGAGCGATGCGGCCACGTCGTCCTGGGTGCTCAGGGGGTTGGAGGCGCACAGGTGCACCTCGGCGCCGCCGTCCCGCAGGGCCAGCATAAGATTTGCCGTTTCGGTCGTCACGTGCAGGCAGGCCGCGACGGTGATGCCCTTGAGCGGCTTTTCTTTCCCGAACCGTTCGCGTATTTGCTTCAGAACCGGCATTTCGCGCGCGGCCCACTCGATTCGCCTGTTGCCCTCTGCGGCCAGGCCCAGGTCTTTTACGTCGTAAGGAATGGTTGTCATATGTTCTCCGCTCACTAAGTTCGCTCTCGGGCTCTTCGACTCATGGCCTCATCGCTTCGACGAGCAAATATTGTTAACCGACTTCGTTGCTATTCAATTGCTCCAGGGCAGGCCGTTGCCGCCTGGCGCCTCGTTTAATTGCGTCAGGGCGTGGAACTTGTCGAAGCGGCCCTGAATGTCCGCTTTAGATGCGCCGGTAAGGGCCTCCATGCTGAAGCCCTGCACCGTTATCGAGCCCATTACGGAGCCCAACGCGACCGCTCGGCGCAGTGTGGCGGCCGGCAGAGTGCTCGCCGTCGCGCCCGATGCCGACAGGTAGCCCATGAACCCACCGGCGAAGCTGTCCCCCGCACCGGTCGGGTCAATAACGTGATCCAGCGGGAGAGCCGGGCAGGCGAACACCGACTCCGAGCCGTCGGGCTCACTCAGGTACATCAGCACGCCGTGTTCGCCGCGCTTAATCACCACCGCCGTGGGGCCCATTCGAAGCACTGCCCGGGCGGCCGATACGAGGTTGCGTTCGTCGGAGAACTCCCTCACCTCGTTCTCGTCGATGATCAGTACATCGACCTGCTCGACAACCTTTTTCAGGTCTGCCTTGTTGCCCTCTATCCAGAAGTTCATCGAGTCCAGCGCCACCAGCTTGGGCCGAGAATCCATCTGCTCCAGCACGTCCAGTTGCAGCGCCGGGTGGATGTTGGCCAAAAACAGGTAATCAGCCTTGCTCTGCTCGGCCGTCAGGGCCGGGCTGAAGTCGGCGAACACGTTGAGTTGCGTGTCCAGGGTCTCTCGAGTATTGACGTCCGCTGTGTCGTAGACCCCTGCCCACCGGAACGTCTTGCCGGGCTTGCGCTCCAGGCCGGAGATGTCGACCTTGTGGGTGCGTAGCAGTTCGAGGTCGTCTTCCCGAAAGTCGTCCCCGACTACTGCTACGACCCCGACCGGCGAGAAGTAGCTGGAAGCGAGCGAAAAGTAAGTAGCCGAGCCGCCCAGGGCGTCGGTCCTGCTGCCCGCCTGCGTCCTGACCGAGTCATAGGCTACCGAGCCCACGACGAGTAATCCTGAAGTGTTTATTGTCATGAATTCTGGCTTGGCGCTCGCCTACGCCTCGTCCCCCACGCTGGTGGGGTGGCCCGCCGCGATCCAGTCGCCCGTTCCCGCCTCAATGTTGTACAGCCGGTCGGCGGGTATGCCCATCGCCGCCGCCATCTCGCAGGCCAGGCCGCTCCTGACCCCCTGGGCGCAGATGAACAGCAGCCGCCCGGTCTCGGGAAGTTCGGCGAATCTGGCGAGTATGTCGTCGACGGTGATGAAGAGTGCGCCTTTGACGTGCCCTTCGGCGTACTCGTCTGGGCGGCGAACGTCCACCACGGTCGTGTCGTCTTCCCCGAAAAGTTCTAGGGCTTCGGTCAGGTCGAGCCGGTTATACGGCTCGCCGGGTTCTTGTCTGGGCATGGTCGGGCTCTCCGTTACAGGTACTTGTCGATGATCGGCCCAAGGTGTGCGCGCGTCTGGGCCGATATCTTGTCGCGACTCGTAATTATAGCGCTGCTCAAAGCGGCTCCACACTTGCATCCACGTTTGTCCGGCAGGGAAGCTACAAGGTCGGAGAAGGTTTTCCGTGCCACCGCGACGTTGACTTCCAGGTGGCCGACTATCTCCTCAACGGTGACCGCCTCGCCCTCGTGCCAGGAGTCCCGGTCTGTGACCAGGGAGAGCGATGAGTAGCAAATCTCTGCTTCCCTCGCCAGTTTAGCTTCAGGTAGCACAGTCATCCCCACGACGGTGCCTCCCCAGGCCCGGTACATCCTCGACTCCGCCCTGGTGGAAAAGGCGGGGCCCTCCATAACCACCATGGTGCCACTCGTGTGCACGCGGGTATGGGGCTGTGCAGCGGCCGCGACAAGCGGTGACAGCTCCGGGCAAAACGGGTCGGCGAAACCTATGTACGCCACCACTCCAGAGTCGAAGAACGTGCTCACTCGCTGGCGTGTCCTGTCGATGAGCTGGTCCGGCACCACAGCGTCCCTTGGTTCAATGTCGTCACTTAGCGCGCCCACTGCGTTCACCGACACGATGCGCTCCACGCCCAGCGTCTTGAGGGCGTAGATGTTGGCCCGAGCGGGCAGGCTGGTTGGTGGATACTGATGTCCCTTGCCGTGCCTGGGTAGAAACGCGACCGGCGTTTCTCCCAGTCGGCCCACGACGATAGCGTCGCTGGGGTCGCCGAACGGCGTCGTCACCCGGACGTCGCGGGCGTCCTGCAGTCCTTCGAAGTCGTACAGGCCGGTGCCGCCTATGAACGCGATCTTTGCCTCAGCCATTTGCACTACTAGACTAGGCCAATTCCGGTCGAGTTGTTCCGAGCCCTGGCGAGACCGTGAGAAATGCGTTCGGCCTCGGTCTCAATGGCCTGGACCACGCGTTCGGGTCCGTTCGCCAGCCCGTCTGCCCGGTCGGCTGCGGCCAGAATTCGTTTCACTGCACCAGTCAGTCCGGCGTCGCCCGGCAGGGAACGCTCGACGCTGAGTACGGCCTGAAGCAGGCGGCTGAAGT
>CAUZIR010000256.1:0-2997 GCA_963579815.1 Dehalococcoidia bacterium | reverse complement strand
GTGATGTGGGAAGCCCAGGGACGCCACGAGTGGGACATCTCCCACTGGCACGAGTCGCTCAGCGAACTGGAAGGCTCGACGTTGGGCCTCGTCGGGGCAGGGGGAATCGGCCAGGCAGTTGCCCGCCGGGCCAAGGGGTTCGGCATGAAAGTCCTGGCCGTCGACCCCAGGGACATCGACTCCGAGCACGTCGACGAGGCCTGGCCGGTGTCCAAAATCGGCGACCTTGCTGAAGCCTCCGACTGGCTGGTCGTGACCGCGCCGTTCGCGCCGGGAAGCAAACACACGGTGGGGGAGAACGTGTTCTCCCGTATGCGGCCACACGCCCGCCTGGTCGTCGTGTCACGGGGCGGCGTCGTCGAAGAGAACGCCTTGCTCCAAGCGCTTCAGTCCGGAGCCATAGCCGGGGCGGCCCTGGACGTGTTCGAGATCGAACCTCTGGCCAAAGACAGCCCATTCTGGGACCTGCCCAACGTGCTAATAACGCCACACGTATCGGCAGAGACGGCCGAGACGTTTGCCAGGCGCCGGGAAATTTTCCGCAACAACCTGGGCCGTTACTTCGCAGGTGAGTCCCTGCTCTACGAAGTGGACAAGCACGCCGGTTACTAACCGATGTGGAGCTTCGCCGACAGGCTGGGGAAACTGGAGCGCAGCGACAACCCGATAAGGGTCGGCGTGGTGGGTGCCGGACGCTTCGGAACCCTCTCACTCATCCAGATGCACCGTATGCCTGGCGTACGAATCGCCGTCGTAGCAGACCTAGACACGAACCGGGCGCTTACCGCGCTGGAGCGGGCGGGCGTTGACCGGTCCCAGGTCGTCGTAACCGACAAAGAGGGCGAAGCTGCGGGCGCGATCCGGGAAGGCATGGTAGTTGTCACCGGCGACGGCGGCCTAGCGTCTGCGCCGGGCGTGGACGTTGTTTTGGAGGCAACGGGCTCGGTGGAAGCAGGTTGCAGGCACGCCCTCGACGCGATTGCGCGTGGCAAGCACATAGTCATGGCAACGGTGGAAGCGGACGTCCTCGCCGGTCCCATTCTCAAGCACCTGGCGGACGAGGCCGGGGTCACCTACTCACTGGCCTACGGCGACCAGCCCGCGCTCATAAAAGAGATGTTCGACTGGGCCACAACGCTCGGCTTCGAGGTAGTCGCGGCGGGCAAGGGGACCAAGTTCCTGCCGGAATTTCGGGAGAGCACCCCGGACACAGTGTGGGGCTTCTACGGCCATACCCCGGAAGAAGCCGAACTGGTGGGCCTGAATCCGAAAATGTACAACTCGTTCCTCGACGGCACCAAGAGCGCCGTGGAAATGGTCGCTGTCTCCAACATGACCGGTCTGGTGCCGGACGTGCGAGGCATGCACTTTCCCGCGGCGAGCATCGAAGATATCCCCTCGGTCCTGTGCCCGCAGGCCGACGGCGGCATTCTGCAGCGCACGGGGGTAGTTGAAGTAGTCAGCAGCGTCTACCCGGACGGCACCGAAGTGCCCAACGACATCCGCTGGGGTGTGTTCGTGGTTTTCGGCACCGACTCCGAATACGGCCGCCGGGCCATAGCCGAATACGGCGTACCTGTTGGCAATAGCGGCAAGTACGGAATTCTGCACCGGCCCTACCACTTCGTCGGGCTGGAAACACCTATCAGCGTCGTGACGGCGGCGCTGCGTGGCGAGGCCACCGGTGCGCCCATGGGAGCGCCTGTCTCCGAGGTCATCGCCGTGGCCAAGCGGGCGCTCGCCCCGGGTGACGTACTGGACGGCGACGGCGGCTACACCGTAGTCGGCCAGGCGGAGCGCGCCTCGGTCGCGACGCAAGAGAACCTGCTGCCCATGGGCCTGACGGACGGGGCTACAGTGACGGTGCCGGTCGCAAAAGGAGCCACGGTGTCAAAGGCCGACGTGACTCTGAGACAGGGCTCTTTCGCAGCTGAACTGAGGGCCCGCCAGGACCTTTTGTTTCCGTCTTAGCTTTCGCTTCGGGGTGGCGGCCCTTATACTTTGGGCCGTTCGAAGAGGAGGACTAAATTGGTTGCTACTCACGATACGGAAGCTATTCGACAGGCGTCACTGAAGTACCAGTGGATGCACAATGCCGACTGGACGGAGATGGCGGAGACCGGCGAGCCCATCGTCATGGTCGCGGGCAAAGGCGTGCGGGTTACTGATTCGACCGGCAAGACCTGGCTCGACGCCCACGGCGGCTACACGTCGGTACACCTCGGCTACGGGCAGGACGAGATCGCGGAGGCCGCCTATGAGCAACTCTGCAAGATCACCTTCTTCCCCAGCGGCACTACCACCGTCCCGGTGGTGGAGTTGGCGGAGAAACTGGCCGGCATGACGCCGGGTAACCTGAACAGGGTTTTCCCCGGTGCCGGGGGGTCCGAAGCGAACGAGACGGCGATAAAGATTACCCGCGCCTACCACAAGCGCAGGGGCGAGGCGGGCCGTTACAAGATAATCAGCCGCAAGTTCTCCTACCACGGCACGACCGCCGGTGTGTTGGGACTGGGAAACAACGCGACGGACTTTTCCCTAAGCGATTTCGAGCCCATGGCACCGGGCATGATTCACGTGCCGCACCCCAACCACTATCGCGATGAACTGGGCGGTGCGTCCCCGTCAGAAACGGCGATCAAGTGCGCTCAAGCTGTCGAGGACGCGATTCTCATGCACGGGGCAGATACGGTGGCGGCGTTCATCGGCGAACCGATTGCGCAGCCCCCCGGCGCTCCGGTGCCCGCTCCAGAATATTGGCCCATGATCCGGGAGATTTGCGACCGTTACGGGGTCGTGCTCATCTGCGACGAGATCATCACCGGCTTTGGCCGCACGGGGAAGATGTTCGGCATCGAGCACTTCGGCATCGAGCCCGACATGATGACGATGGGCAAGGGCCTGATCTCCAGTTACCTGCCTTTGGCAGCTACGGTGGTTAGCGACGACATTGCCGATTACTTCGGCTCGGACAACATTGCCCATGCGATTACGGCC
>CAUZIR010000255.1:0-3018 GCA_963579815.1 Dehalococcoidia bacterium | reverse complement strand
TTCCTTGACTAAGACAACAGCCCCAGCCTCGCCGTCGGACCACTCAGCCATGAGACGCAGGTTGGTCAGGACCACGTTGTCTCGCTCGAAAAGCACCTCTTCGCCCTCCGACAGGTCGATTTGGTGTTCGATTGATTCTATTGTTGATGCTGAATCCATGTCTATAACTCTCGACAATCGAGTCTACCCCACGTCTAACTACGAAACCTACAGTTCTCCCGGACGCGGCTCCCGTTGACGCTGCAGATCGCCATCGACGGACCGGCAGCCTCTGGCAAGACCGCAGTTGGTCGCGTGCTGGCCAGGCGTCTCGGTGCCCGCTTTCTCGACACAGGGACGATGTATAGAGCCGTCGCCTGGACCACTATTGAGCGAGGTGTCGATCTCGAAGACACTGCGGCACTTACAGAGTTGGCCGAGGGCCTGGACATACGGGTGAGCCTGGAGGACGGCGAGCAGGCGCTGTCGGTGGACGGTACCGACGTTACCGAGTTCCTGCGCCTCCCGGAGGTCGAGTCCCGAGTTTCGAAGGTATCTGAAGTTCCAGGAGTTCGTCAGGCGCTGGTCACGCAGCAGCGAAGGGTGGCAGAAGAGGGCGCAGCGGGCATAGTGATGGTCGGTCGCGACATTGGCACCGTGGTGCTCTCCGACGCAGCGGTCAAGGTGTTCCTACAGGCGTCCGTGATGATCCGGGTCAGACGACGACTCGACGAACTGAGGAGAAAAGGCGACATAAGGGACCCTTCACAGTTGGCTGAAGAAATACAGATGCGTGATAAGATTGACACTGAGCGCTCAGACTCCCCTCTCCGGCCCGCCGTAGACTCCGTAACGGTCGAAACGGATAGCCTCCGGATAGACCAGGTGGTCGGCAAAATTCAGGAACTGATCGAGCGCCTCTAACTCCAGGCATGGAACTTCTTTACCCCTTCTGCGACTTCCTGCAGCGTGGCGCGCTTCGCGTCATTGCCGACTGGAAGGTGACCGGGGTCGAGAACGTCCCACCGGGTGGCCCTCTCATCGTGGTGGCCAACCACCTTTCCCAGACCGACCCTTCGTTCGTCGGCGCGGCGATTCCCAGGCGGCCTTATTTCCTGGCGAAAAAAGAGTTGTTCTCCCATCCAATTGCGGGCAGGCTAATTCGAAGCTACGGCGGCCACCCCCTCAACCGCGGCGGCGTAGACATAGCTGCGTATCGTTGGGCGATGCGCCTGCTCGACCATGACGGCACTTTGGTGTTGTTTCCCGAAGGCACGCGCAGCTCCGGAGGCATGCGCAAGGCACGGGACGGCGCGACACATATTGCCCTTAACTCTCAGGCATCTATTCTCCCTGTCGGTATCACCGGCTCGGAGGCCTTTGGCTCGTGGGCCAATGTGTTTTACCCCAAGGCCCGCATTAGGGTGAACATTGGCAGGGCGTTCACCCTTCCGCACATTGAGGGCAGGCCCAACAGGGACGTCCTACGGTCGCTGACGGACATGATGATGGATCGAGTCGCCATGCTCCTGCCCCCTGAATATCGAGGCGCGTATGGCCTACCTACGGCGTCCGGAGCCGCATTGACGGCGGCGGTGGACTAGCGGATATGTGTGGAATTTTCGGTTACACCGGACCCAGGCCCGCAGCACCTCTGATACTCGAAGGGCTGGCCACACTCGAATACCGAGGCTACGACAGCGCGGGCATGACCGTGGCCCCGGCAGGTGACGACTCCCAGTCGCTGGCAATCGGGCAATTGCCGGTAATAAGGGCGGCCGGAAAGCTGTCGGCTCTGCGCGCGCGAATTGGACCGGACATGCCGGGCGGGTTTTCAGGTATGGGCCACACCCGGTGGGCGACACACGGCGCCCCTACCGAGGCCAACGCCCACCCGCACAAGAGCCGAAACGGGAAGATAACGGTTGTGCAGAACGGCATTGTGGAGAACTACGCCGATTTGCGCGACGAACTGACCTCCTGCGGTTTCGAGTTCTCTTCGCAAACGGACGCCGAGTGCATCCCTCACCTGATAGAGCTATACACGTCCGAGGGTATGGACCTGGCCGCGGCCGTCAGGGCTGCGGCAAAGCGGCTGAGGGGAGCGAACGCTGTGGTCGCCATGTCAGCGGACGAACCTGGCCGCCTGGTCGCCCTCAGACTAGGCCATGCCGGGGGCCTGGTTGTAGGCGTGGGAGAGGACGAGATGACGGTCGGGTCAGACCTGGCGGCGATAGTGCCGCATACCCGATCTGTCGTCTATCTCGCAGGGGGTGAAGTCGCCGTCATTACGCCAGAGGACGCGGCCTTCACCGACCTGGACGGGACTGCCATTTCCAAGCCTGTGACCCGCGCTCCCGTCGACCAGATATCGGCGACGAAGGGTGCCTACAAGCACTTCATGCTCAAGGAGATCAATGAACAACCCGAGGCCGTCGTCAACACGCTAAGAGGACGGGTGTCTTTTGACGAAGGCCGGGTGCGATTGAACGAACTGACCATCTCTGATGATGACCTCAGGGAAGTGCGCAGGGTCGTCCTCATCGGCATGGGGACCAGCCTGCACGCCGCCATGGTCGGCCGTATGTGGATGGAGAAGTTGGCTAGGCTCCCGGCAGAGGTGGACAACTCCTCGGAGTTTCGTTACCGGGACCCGGTAATTGACGAGAGCACACTGGTCATTTCGATCTGCCAGTCGGGCGAGACGGCCGACACTCTCGCAGCCATGAGTGAGGCCAAATCCAAAGGCGCCAGGCAGATTACGCTGACCAACTACGAGGGCACTCAGGCCACGAGAATCGCCGAGGCCACGATCCACATTAGAGCTGGCGCCGAGGTAGGTGTGGCCGCCACAAAAACGTTCGTTTGCTCGCTGACGGCGCTCTATCTCATCGCCCTGCATATCGGTAGGGTCCGGGGCGTGCTCGACGACGCAATGGAGGCAGAAGCGGTTTCCGGGCTGGCCCACCTGCCTCGCATGTTCGGGGAGGTGCTAGCCCACCAGGACCAGTACCACGACCTGGCGAAAAAGTACGCCGA
>CAUZIR010000254.1:0-3031 GCA_963579815.1 Dehalococcoidia bacterium | reverse complement strand
ATTCAAAAGTCTGGCTGGCGAAGTACTGCTGCGACACCGTGGATAGCAAAAAGTCGATGAACAGCTCGGCGTTTGTCTGGTTGTCGGCACCGGCCAGTATCCCTGCCCCCGCCACCAAAATGAGGGTCCCTGGCCCGCCGCCGGACAGGTGATGATTGCGGGCCGTGAAACCCTCACCCTCCTCTGCCAAAAAACGGTGCAAATAGTAGTGGTTCACAAAGCCTACTTCCACTTCGCCTGCTGCTGTGGCTGCGACGATGGGCGTGTTTTTCGGGTACACGGTGGGGTTGTTGGATTGGATGCCCGTCAGCCAGTCACGCGTGCGCTGCTCGCCCCACATCACTCGCATGGCCGTAACCATGGCCTGGAACGAGCCATTGGTGGGCGCCCAACCGATTCGACCGCTCCAAACCGGGTTGGTGAAGCCTTCGAGCGTCGCTGGCAGGTCGGCAGGGTCGACGGTCTCGGTGTTGTACACGACCGTACGGGCACGGCCGGAGATGCCCACCCACAAACCGTCGCCGGACTGGGCCCACTCGGGCACCTGTTCGAGTAACTCGTCCGACACTGTGCCTAGCATCCCGGCCTGGGACACCGCACCGAGGCCGCCCGGGTCCTGGGCGAAGAACACGTCGGCGGGGGTGTTGTCGCCTTCCTCCAGCAGCGTGGCGGCTATCTCACCGGTGCCGCCGTACTTGACCGACACTTTGACCCCGGTGGCGTTCTCGAACTGTTCGATGATGGGGCCGACCAACGACTCGCTACGTCCTGAATATACGATCAGTTCGCCTGCATCGGCGGTCTGTTCCGACTGGGAGACGGCCTCATCGTTGCTCGGCGCACTGCCTTCGCTATTGCACGCCGCCGCCGCCGCCAGCAGCGTCGCCGCCAAAATCACGGCTGGAACCCAAAACCCAAACCTCTTCATGCCCGCCATCTGTTCTCTTTTCGGCAGCCCAAATCGGGCTTACTTAGTATTGCCTTAGTCGCCAACTAAGTATGGGTTCACTTCATTGGTGAGTCAACAGCAATATTAGGGTTTATGCGGGTTGTGCAGGCTGGCATGCTAAATGTCCCCTGTTATGTTTTGGCATACGGTTTGCCGGGCGCTACAGGCGCGCAACGACACAGGCGAAACTCTGAGAAAAGGAAATGGCCCGGCAAATGCCGGGCCATTCAGCTATCGAGATGTGCTGGCCAGAGCTAGTCGTCAACGAGCGTGTCCCCAGGGTGATTTCCGGTTTCCTTGCCCCATAGTTCTCGCGCTGTGCGCCCACCGGTGGCCGCCTTGACGAACGCGTCGGTGCCCGCCATGAAGCCGCCGTCCACTGGCAGCGTTACTCCGTTTACGAACGACGCTTCGTCCGAGGCCAGGTACAGCGCCGCGTTTGCTATGTCTGTGGGCCGTCCGAGTCTACGCATCGGGTATATCTCGGCGAGGCGCCCAATCATGTCGGGGTCGGACTCGACAATCGGCTTCCAAAAGTCTGTGATGGTCGTGCCCGGCGCGATAACGTTTGCGCGCACTCCCCTGGGACCGTACTGCACGGCGAGGTTCTGGGTGAACAGCACCACTCCCGCCTTGGCGGCAGCGTAGGCAGGAAGTCCAATGCCCGTTAAGCCGTTTATTGATGCGAGGTTGACGATGGCCGCACCCGGCCCTCCCTCTTTGCGTTTGAGCAATTCGGGCAGTGCGGCACGCGTGCAAAAGTAGGTGGGCTTGAGGCTGAACTCGAAGTTCCAGTCCCAGGTCTCCTCGTTCAGTTCGGTGAGCAGGTCGTCACCCTTGCCGCCGCCGACGTTGTTGACGATTACGTCGAGGTGCCCGAATTCGGACACTGCCTTGGCAACCATGTCGACGGCGTCGTTGCCCTGGCGTACGTCGAGCTTGGCATACGCCGCCTGCCCCCCTGCAGCCTCGATTTCGCCGATGATGTTCGCTGAACGCTCCGGGTCGAGGTCGGCAACGAGCACCGCCGCGCCCTCTTCGGCGAACCGCACGGCGCAGGCACCACCGATGCCGGAACCGCCCCCGGTCACTATCGCAACTTTGCCCTCAAGTCTGCCCGCCATAGGAACTTCCTCCCGTTAATTATTCTGCAAAAACGACGGGAGGCCCCAGTGGCCTCCCGCAAATTAGTTCGTGTTGAGCCGCCCATATAAATCGGGCGACGGCGACTATTTTTTGCCGCCCAACTCGGCTTCCCGCTTGTCGTAGATTTCCTGTGCCTCATCCAGCGACTTGACCCGCAGGTCGTTGAGAAACTCGCGGCTTTCCGCGTACCACTTCTGGGAGTCCTCGACGCCGGTCAACTGGCCTTTGAACTTGGGCATTACGTAGCGTGCGACCAGCTCGTAGCTGTGCCGCACCTGCTCCCTGGTGCCCCAGTTCGTGGACTGGAGCAAGAAGCCGCCGAAACCGCCTGTCTGCTCGTCCATGCGGTGTACAGCCTCGGTGAGGTCGTCGGGGGTCCCAACCGCCCACGCGCCCGCGTCGACCATCTCATCCACCAGCCTCTCCTTGGAGACGTCCGGGAAGGGCGACGGCACACCGAGGGTGTTCTCAAAGTAGTCGCGCTGGTACGCGCCCGCGCCCTCGCGAGCCTGGGCCATTGCCTCTTTTTTCGTCTCGGCAATGTGGGTGTGCATGACGACGCGCCAGTTGTCCCGGTTCATCGTCTGACCGTGCTCTTCGGCCGTGTCCTCGGCCATTTTCCAGAAGTCGGCCAACGTCCGCTTCTGGGACTTGGGGCCCTTGCCCCTGTCGGCGACGACGTTGAGCGACAGCACCGACAGTCCGTGCTTCCCCGCAGTAACCATTCCAGATGGCGACTGTACGGCGGCGACGGCTATTTCCGGGTGAGGGTAGGTGTACGGCCTCAGGTGCACTCGCGCCTCTCTGAGGGTGAACCAGTCGGACTCGTAGGTAATCGGTTCGGTTTCGGTCCACAGGCGCTTGATGATCTCCACCGCCTCTTGCATGCGCGGGCGCTGCAGCGAGGGTGGGATGCCCATCATGTAGGCGTCGCCG
>CAUZIR010000253.1:0-3039 GCA_963579815.1 Dehalococcoidia bacterium | reverse complement strand
ATGAACGCTCAATCAACCGGCAGATTCACTCCTTGGGATATTTTTAGTAACCGAATATAATGATTGATAAATAGTTAACATCGGACTAATTGTGTTGTTAACCAGTCTGTAAGCTAGTCGCGACCCACTTATTGTGCAAACTGCGGGCCCGCGGTGATGCGATGGCCGAGTTCTACTGCGAACGTCCGTTCCGGTGGCGGCCAGCACGGTCACTTGGCCATGGCGGGCCAGGGTCAGGAAGCCCTCGTCGGCGTCAACGGCCACTTCGGCCGATACCGGAACAAGGGAGTGCCGTGTCATGGACCCCCCTCGCCCGCGAGGTGCGGTGAACCTCCGGCCATAGGAAGGCTCCCATCGTCATGACGTCCCCAAGGGTCTACCTCCGTCGACGGAGATCGTCGAGCCGGTAGTAAAGGGAAGGTCGTTCACGACAGCGCTCACAGCAGAGGCCACGTCCTCCGGTGTCGCTAGGCGGTCGAGCGGAGTAGCCGCTCGCTGGGCGTCAATCACTTCGGGAGGCATGCGCGATGCATATTCCCCGTACACCCAGCCAGGCGCAACCGACACGACCCGGATTGACGGTGCCAGGGCTCTACCGAGCGAGCGGGTCATTGAGTCCAGCGCCGCCTTAGATGCGCAGTAGGCCACATTCGACCCCTGGCCAGTGACGCCGGCGACCGAGGAGATATTGACCACCACAGCGTTATCGGCAGCGTCGAGGAGTGAATGAAGAGCCCGGATGGTGGCGAAAGGCCCGCGCCAATTGGTGGCGAAGATCTCGTTGATGAGGTCATCGTCTAGCCCGCCGAGGTCATCGTGGGGTACTGGCCGGGTAACCCCGGCACAATTGACCAGCACGTCGAGCTGTTCCGTCTGAGCCTTCAGGGATCTCCTAAGTTCCTCAAGAGAACCTGGGTCTAGGACCGAAATGCGTGCAGCGCGGTGACCGGAACCAGACAACTCAGCCAGAAGCTGCTCGGCGCGTTCCGCAGCGGCGTTGTAACCAACAACAACGGCAAAGCCGTCATTGGCCAACCTGCGGGCGATGGCGGAGCCGATGCCACCGGTGGCTCCAGTGACCACTGCGGTCCTCACTCGCCTTCCTAACCGTAGCGACGGACGCGAATGTCAGCCTGAGCCTGGTGGCCAGCGAAGTTCTCGATCGCACAGAGTCGGCTGCAGTACTCGCCGATCATCACGCTGGACGCCGGATCCGTGACGCGCTGGTAGGTGACGGTCTTGATGAACTTCCCCACCCAGAGACCACCGGTGTAGCAGGCAGCGCGTTGTGTGGGCAGCGTGTGGTTCGTGCCGATGACCTTGTCGCCATAGGAAACATTCGTCATCGGCCCAAGGAACAGGGCTCCGTAGTTGGTCAAGTTCTCAAAGAAGAAGTCGTCGTCGCCGGTCATGACCTGCACATGCTCGAAAGCCAGCTCGTTGGCCATCGTCAACATCTCAGCGTTGTCCCCACAGACAATGACGCGGCCATAGTCCGCCCAGGCCTTCGCTGCGATGTCGGCGGTGGACAGGTACTGAAGTTGACGTTCCACTTCAGCAATGGTGTCAAGGCCAAGTTGGCGCGAGGTGGTCAACAACACCGCCGGCGACGTCGGACCGTGCTCTGCTTGGCCCAGCAAGTCGGTAGCGCAGATCTCCCCATCCACTGTCTCGTCAACCAGCAGGAGAGTCTCGGTTGGGCCAGCAAGCAGGTCAATTCCCACCCGGCCATACAGTTGACGCTTGGCCTCGGCCACGAAGGCGTTGCCGGGCCCCACCAGGAGGTCGACTGGATCGACGAACTCGGTCCCGAAAACCAGTGAGGCCACTGCTTGGACGCCTCCGAGCAGGTAGATCTCGTCTGCGCCCGCCAAATGCATCGCCGTCACTGTCTCCGCGGGTACAACGCCATTGATCGGTGGTGTGCACGCTGCCACGCGCTGAACACCAGCAACCTTCGCAGTCAGCACACTCATGTGAGCCGAGGCCACCATGGGGTATCGCCCACCAGGCACATAGGCACCGACGGCCGAGACAGGGATGTTCTTATGGCCCAGCGTGACACCCGGCAGCGTCTCGACCTCGATGTCGCTGAGCGACTCCAGTTGTGCCCTAGCAAAGGTGCGGATTTGAGTCTGGGCGAACCTGATGTCCTCGACCGTTGCTGGATCGACTCCCGCCACGACCGTCTCGATCTCTTCATCGGACAATCGGAACTGCTCGGGCTCCCAGTTGTCGAAGTTCGCTGACATCTCCCGGACCGCAACCTCGCCGCGAGATTCGATATCAGCGATCAGCGTCCTAACCCGCTCGGCCAACTCCGGGTCAGCCCCGTGGGCACTCTTCGCCGTCGCGTCCTTGAGGATCTCAGCCATTGATTCTCCGTGTGGTCCGGCCTTCGTGCACGGTTCCGGGCACGATCTGGGCACGTTCGCCCGGCTTTGCGATGTCCAGCAACATTCCGACCGCCTCGTCAACCAAAACATCGATTGGTACGCACCCAAGACCTTACATGGTTAACCAGATTCCATATCTCAGTCTTCGCGGCAGGAACACACCTAACGCTCAACATCACAACGATTGACGCACCAAATGACGAAGCGCTGTTACCGCCAGACGCGTCCCAAGAGAAGCCGTTAGCCCCAATTGGTCTCACCATCCGACCGGATTGCCGCATTGAACTGGGCATTCACGGTGGGCGCGGAGGGACTTGAACCCCCGACCCCCTCCTTGTAAGGGAGGTGCTCTAGCCAGCTGAGCTACGCGCCCGGGACCGGTGACCCTACCGGTATGCCAGGGACCACGGATCGGGCTACCCGACGCTTCAGAAGGTGCGGCGAGCCTCCAGGAGGGCGTCGGCCAGGGTCGGACTGGCGCCGGCCACCGGCGTGCGCCGGACCTCGGGATCCAGCACGCAGAGGTCCCGGCCGTGGGCATCGGCAACCTCCACGCCGGCCTCCGAGCACACCAGCAGTGCCCCCGCGTAGTCCCATACCCCGTGGGCGTCGACCGAGCAGTCCACGTAGCCGTCGAGCCGTC
>CAUZIR010000252.1:0-3043 GCA_963579815.1 Dehalococcoidia bacterium | reverse complement strand
TGGTGGCTACCCGACCGTGCTCATCGAGGCCCACGAGCAAGCCATCGTAAACGGACGGGACAGGCGCACGTTCGTCGAACTGGTGGAGTCGGCGCTGGCTGACAGGGGTGTGGCGACGCGGACCTCGGAAAAGAACATCTCGAAGACCGTCAGGAGGATCTGAGTACGCGTATGACGACATCGAATGGCAGTTCAGGCGTCGCTGGCGGCCGGGTCGGCGAGGTGGTCCGCGCCTCCACGACCGAGTTCGAAACTGAGTGTTACGAGTTGTACCAGAGCCCCCCTCTTGGTGCGTTGGTTGTATGTGGCGAAGAGACCCCTATCTTCGGGGTCGTGGCCGACTCGCTGACCGAGAGCATGGACCCGACCCGACCCCCTGCACCGAGAGGCGCGGGCATGGCCTCCGAGCGCGAAGTCTACGCCGACAATCCGCAGCTTTCCCGGCTGCTCTCCACACGCTTCACATCGCTTGCAGTCGGCCATATGAGCGGCTCGGACATCCGCTGGCGCCTGGCCCCGAACCCGGCGCGCATCCTGTCGTTCGTCCGAATCTGCGACGACGACGAGACCCGTGACTTCTCGGCAGAGGTCGGGTTCCTACCCAGGCTTCTCGACGCCCGAGTCGGCTCGCCGGACGAGTTCGTAGCCGCCTACCTGCGCCGGTGCGCGGCCGTGCATACAGACCCTGAGTCATTCGTTATTCGAGCAGGGAAAGAGATGGCGGGCATGCTGCCAGGCCAGCTTCGCCGGGTCACAGCAATTCTCAGGACGGCGACATCATGACGCGCGCAGACGAATTCGAATCTCTTGGTCACGACGAAGGTTCCCAATCGGGCTGGTCCGGGTCCGTCGTAGGCGGCTCGCTTTCCGAAGGCCTGGAAGTGCGGCTGTCTGAAGACTCTTCGGTAGAAGACGTCAAAGTGGGAATTCTCGTTACGGTGCAGGGGCGCAGCCGCCGGTTTTTCGGGCAGGTCACCGACGTAAACCTGTCGGCGTCCGACCGGGCGGTCGGGGAAGCGCCGCCCGGACCGTCCGACTCACTGCTGACGAGCGTAGTCTCCGGCACGGTCGCCTACGGCATGCTGCGGGTCGAACCCCGGCTGTCGCTAGGGACTGACGAGGGGCTAGAAGGCCCGCAGCCCGCCAAGACCGTCCCGCCCCACTTCTCCCTGGTCGCTCCCGCCTCAGAGTCCGACATCGAGCTTATCTTCGGCAAGGAGAGCCAGCGTCGCTTTTGGATCGGCTCTCCGCTCGACATGGAGACCAAGCTCTGTCTGGACATGGGCGAACTGGTGAAGCGAAGCAACGGCGTGTTCGGCAAGTCCGGCACCGGCAAGACATTCCTCACCCGCCTTTTGCTGGCCGGAATATTGCAGAGCGGCGAGGCGACAAACCTGGTGTTCGACATGCAGTCCGAGTACGGCTGGCAGGGCTACTCGGAAGGTAGCTCCGGGCAGGTGAAGGGCCTCAAACAGCTGTTTCCATCAAAGGTAGCGGTGTTCTCACTGGACGAGGACAGTTCCCGCCGCAGGGGTCTGACACCTGATTATCTCGTTCGCATCGGCTACGAGGAGATCGAGCCAGCCGACATCGCCATCCTCAGGGGTGCCCTCGACCTGTCACCCCAGGGAGCCGAGGCCGCCTATTCTCTGCACAGCCATTACGGACGCAAATGGCTGGCGACGTTCATGGCTCTGTCTGGCTCGGAGGCCTTCAACGAATTGGCCGACCGTCTAAACATCAACCAGGGGGCCCTGTCAGCATTGCACAGGCGCCTGACGCGGCTGGAACGCTTCGGTTTCATGGACAAGAGCGCGGTGCACGACTCAGTCAATCACATTTTGAGCTACCTGGACAGGGGCATCCACGTCGTCCTGGAATTTGGTCGCTACGGCCGCGAACTGGCCGCCTACATACTCGTTGCCAACCTGCTCACCCGGCGCATTTACGACCGTTACGCCGCCTCCAAAGAAAAGGCACTGGCGGGCGAGGGTGCCGAGCCTGCCCCGCTCGTCATCACCATTGAAGAGGCGCACAAGTTCCTCACTCCGGGCGTGGCCGACCAGACCATTTTCGGCACCATCGCCAGGGAGATGCGCAAGTACAACGTCACGCTTTTGGTGGTCGACCAGCGGCCCAGCGGTATCGACGAAGAGGTGATGAGTCAGCTGGGCACGAAGTTCGCCTGCCTGCTAGACAACGACCGCGACGTAGATGCCGTCCTGACCGGCGTGTCGGGCGGCCGAAAGCTGCGGCACGTCCTGGCCAGCCTGGACTCGCGTCAGCAGGCCCTGGTGTTCGGTCATGCCGTTCCAATGCCGGTAGAAATTCGCACCCGCGACTACGGCACGCCGGAGTCTTACAAGCAACTTGGCTATCTGGACGAGGGGGAACGAAAGGAGCAGGTGGAACGGGACGCCGCCGACCTGTTCGGGGGCAACTCGGGCCCCTAAACGGGCCAGACCCCTGGTCAGCCCCCTATCCGGCCAGGGAGAGCTTACTGGTAACCCAGTGCGTGCAGGCGCTCGTCGTCTATACCGAAGTGGTGCGCTACTTCGTGTACGACAGTGTCGGCGATCTCTCGCACCATGTCGTCGCTCGATAGGCCAAGGGCCTCGAGCGAGCCCTGGAACAGGGAGATCTTGTCGGGCAGAACCTCGCCGTAGTCGTAGCGTTCGGTGAGAGGGACGCCTTCGTAAAGGCCAAGAAGCAACTCCCCTTCGCCTATCTCGTTACCGGCCAACTGGTCCCGATTTGGCAGGTCGTCGACGACGACGTCTACGTTGCTGAGGTGACGCCCTATCTCTTCAGGAATGCCGTCAAGCGCCCGCACCACCAACGCCTCAAACTCGGGCCGGGTCAACGAATCTGTCATACGGCAAACGTCCAAATATTCACGTTTACGAGTCTAACATTAGGGGGGGTTAATCATGGTCTTTTTACGATTCAAGTTCGGGCCGTCACAAAGCAATTACCAGAAGGCTTGTGATATATTGCACGCATGGTACAGGCTTCCTCAGCCGATAGTGGCTCCAGCCCGAAA
>CAUZIR010000251.1:0-3043 GCA_963579815.1 Dehalococcoidia bacterium | reverse complement strand
TCGACGCCGACCTTCAGAGCCTCCCCTTCAGGACTGGATCGGTCGGGGGTGCCTTCGCAATCGAGGTTTTCGAGCATCTACCAGAGCCCTGGCGGGCAGCTGCGGAGTTACACCGTGTCCTCCGGCCGGGGGGAAGAGCGATGATCACCGTCCCCTTCTGGTCCGGCTATCACGCAAAGCCAGGGCCGGCCAGATATGGCGACTATTTTCGCTTTACAGAGGATGGACTCAGGAGCCTTTTTGCCATGTTTGACCGAGTGGACGTAACCCCGCTTGGCGGCAAGATAAACAACCTCCTTACCACACCGCCGTTCCATATGCTCAAAAGGCTGGCGCTGTCTCCGAGACTGGTGAGAGTTTTTAACGCCCTGGACAGCGGGATGCCCACCCGCAGTCCAACGCGCTGGTTGGTCCGACTCGACCGCTGACCTGAGACTGAGGTGGTCGGGCGGGCGCTTCTATGGATGGCTTCATGGCGTCCGCGCGTATAATCCTCTTTTACGATTTGGGCTTTGCGATTTGGGCGATTTAACGGCATTTTTTAGCCTCACGTCCCGAGAGAATCGGGAGCGACGTTGAACCGGGGAGCAGACATGACCGACGCACAGAGCCGCGAGGCGGCCACGTACACGACGAAGCATCCGGTATCGAAGGAATTGCAGGCCGAGGCCCGCAAGTACCTCCCCGGGGGTAGCTCTAGAGGCACCGCGTACTTCGACCCGTACCCGTTCTTTGTTGACCGGGCCGAAGGGCACCACGTTTACGACGTGGACGGCAACAGCTACCTCGACTTCATGATCAACGCGACCACCTACATTGTCGGGCACTCCAACCCGGCGGTGATCCAGGCCGTGAAAGAGCAGGCCGACAAGGGCCTGAGCTACTCGGCGCCCACTGAGGCGCAGATCCGTTTGGCGAAAATCATCGTTGACAGGGTGCCCTCGGTGGACAAGGTGCGCTTCACCAACTCCGGCACCGAGGGGACGCTGAACGCCATTCGCATGGCCCGCACCTACACCGGCAAGACCAAATTCGCCAAGTTCGAGGGCGGTTACCACGGCAACCACGAGTTCGTGTCGGTCTCCGTCTACACGCCGCTGGACAAGCTCGACCCGGCCGGGACGACTGCCGTACCGGAGTGGGCGGGCCAGCCCCAGAGCGTCATCGACGACGTCATCGTCATGCCCTACAACGACATGGACCGCTGCGAGCAGATGATCCGCGAGAACGCCGACGAGCTGGCCGCTGTCATCATGGAGCCGGTAGCGTCGAACTTCGGCTACATCCCGGCCACGCCCGAGTTCCTCCAGGGCATTAGAGACCTGACCACCGAACTCGGCATCGTCCTGATTTTCGACGAGGTGCAAAGCTTCCGCCTGGCTCCCGGCGGGGCGCAGGAGATGTACGGGGTAATCCCGGACGTGACCACCTTCGGCAAGATCATCGGCGGCGGTCTACCCATCGGTGCATGGGGCGGCAAAGACGAAATAATGGCGCTGTACGACAACGAGAACAACCCGGCCATCACCCACGCTGGCACGTTCAACGCCAACCCCCCGACCATGGTCGCGGGCGAGGAAACACTGAAGCAACTGACCCCCGAAGTCTTCGACCGCATGAACGGGCTGGGAGACCAGCTACGGGCCAAGATAAACGCGGTTTTCGGGGAGCTTGAAATGCCCGGCCAGGCGACCGGCGTCGGTTCGCTGTTCGGCATCCACTTCACGGACTCTGAGATAGTCAACTACCGGGACATGATGCACGGGGACCAGGACCTGAAAACGGCCTTCTACACCGGCATGATGAACGAGGGCGTGCTCATGTTCGCCCGTGCCCAGGGCGCAATGTGCACACTGACGACCGAGCGCGAGGTGGACGACTTCGTCGACGCCTCCCGCAACGTGTTGCAGCGAATTCGCAGCTAGCCCGGCGCAGGGCCTACTGTGCGCCCAAAACTACGAGAGACTCCATAAGCCCGGCTCTGGTTGCGGCCAGTGCCCGGGCAATGGCTTTGTGCTCGGCGTCGTATAGCTCGTCGGTCCACTCGTTCATGAAGAACTTCTTCAGTTCAATGGCCAGGCAGCAGCCCGACTCGGGGTAGTTTTCGTGCACCCACCTGGATAAATAGCCGCCCTGAAAACGGACGTTTTCCCGGACGTCCAGCGTGCCGCCGAGGAAGTCGAAGCCAGCCAGGTCGGCCATGAATCGGTCTACCAACAATCCCCAGCGTTCCCTGTCGAGCGAGCCGGTGCCCACGTTGACTTCGGGGTTCGCTGCCGGGTCGCCCACGGGCCCGTCGGGGCCGTCTCGGCGATGGTTGTAGGTGTGCAGGTCGAGCAACACGAAGCGGCCATGCTGCCGCTGTTTTTCATCCAGCACACGTCGCATTTCCGAGTAAAAGCGGTCGTACTGAGCAAGTGATGCGTCGACCAGTTCGTCGCCCGGCTCGCTCGCCCACAGGTCCAGTCCCCAGGCGTCGGCCGGGTCCCTGTAGACGGCCCTCTGGCGAGGTCGGTTCAGGTCCATCTCGAAGCGAGAGCGGCCGTTCAGCAGCCGGGTGTCGAACGCCAGGGTCCACGGAGCCGAGTACAGGTCCCCTTCGCGCAGTCGGGCGGCCTCGGGTAGCAACATAAGGCCCAACACCTCGGGGCGCAGGCCGTGACCGTCGTGAACGGCAGTGGCGACTATGGGACCGGGACCCTCGACTGTGTGTAGCCAATCGACCATCAAATGCTCCCAGGCCCCGGGCTATCGGGGCGAGTGCGAGAACTTAGCTGCTTGGTTCGGAGCCGGGGTCGTCGCGCTCGACGATGCGGGCGCGGTACTTGGCCAGCGCGGACTCCAGCGCCGTTTCCAGGTCGACGCCGGTCTCGTTGGCCAGGGCGATGAGCGAGTAGAGCAGGTCGCCCATTTCCGACGACCACTCGCTGCCTGGCAGCATGGCAACGCTGCCGTAGTCGGTGCCCTTCAGGCCCTCTTTCGCCAGTTCGCCAAGCTCCGAAACGAGGTCGAGCAGGCGTGTTTCAACCCCCGCGCTCAAGTC
>CAUZIR010000250.1:0-3062 GCA_963579815.1 Dehalococcoidia bacterium | reverse complement strand
TAGCGAATCTTTTTGTACTTGCCGCAATAGCACTCCCAGTCCTTTGTGGGACCGAAAATGCGCTCGCAGAACAGGCCGTCTTTTTCCGGCCTCAGGGTCCGGTAGTTAATGGTCTCCGGCTTTGTAACTTCGCCGTAGGACCAAGTCTTAATCTGCTCCGGAGAGGCCAGGGAGATGCGTATCGCGTTGAACTCGTTACCCGCTTGGGCCATGCGTTAGTTCTCCTCTTTCGTGTCGGCGTTGTCCGAATCGGTCTCTGACTCGTCGTCAGAGCCTTCACCCGAGGGCTCTTGTGTCACGGGGTCAGTCTCGGCCACTGGCGCATCGGCCTTTACCTCGGCCACTGGCGTTTCGGTGCTAGTTTCTGAACTGCCCGAGTCGGCCTTAGCGGGCTCAGTTGCCCTGGGTACGCCCTTTGACGCGCCGTCACCGTTTAGCAGGTCGCCGGTTATGTCGAAGCCATTCAGGGCTCCCGATGCCCCGTCGTCGAGTCCGCCCAGAGCGAGGTCGAAGTCGTCGAGCGAAAGCTCGCCGTCGCCTTCCTCTAGTTCGTCGGTTTCGGGCTCCTCGCGGAGCAGTTCCACCGACAGACCGAGGCTCTGTAGCTCTTTCAAAAGCACGTGGAACGACTCGGGTATACCGGGCTGTATCACATCTTCGCCCTTGACGATGGCCTCGTAGGTTTTCACCCTGCCGACGACGTCGTCTGACTTAACGGTGAGCATTTCCTGCAAGTTATAGGCCGCGCTATACGCCTCCAGGGCCCACACCTCCATCTCGCCGAAGCGCTGGCCGCCGAACTGCGCCTTACCACCCAGCGGCTGCTGAGTAATGAGCGAGTACGGTCCGGTGGACCTGGCGTGAATCTTGTCTTCGACAAGGTGAATAAGCTTCATCATGTAGATGTAGCCGATGGTAATGGGCTGATCGTACTTGTCGCCGGTAAGGCCGTCGAACAGGGTCGACTTGCCCATGGTGGGGGCAGCCTTGTTCTCTTCCCGGTTAAGTCGTCGCACCTCGTCGTTTATTTCGGCTTCGGACATTTCGGTGATATCTACCCCGATGTCCTCCGAAAGCCACGCCCGCAGACAGGCTCGGCGAGCCTCACCAAGGACGGTGGACTTGCCCGGCGTCGTGCCCATGACCTTGTCGTAGTCGTAGCCGCGCTCTTCCAGCCAGCTAGCCACCTTGCCCAGGTCGATTCGGTCCATACCTCGCAGGGTCGTGGAATTGGGGTCCACCGCTTCGGCTTTCTGGATAATCCAGGCCTGTCCCAGTGCGTCCTCAATGGACACGTCTAGTGCGCCGTCGAACACGGGTGTCTCGGCCTTAAAGTCGAGGAGGCGAGCGGCCCAACCCAGATGAGTCTCAAGCACCTGCCCGAGGTTCATGCGGGAAGGCACACCAATCGGATTGAGAATAATGTCTACGGGTGTACCGTCAGGAAGGAAAGGCATGTCCTCCTGGGGCAAAATCTTGGCAACCACGCCCTTGTTACCGTGGCGTCCAGCCATCTTGTCGCCCTCGGAAATCTTCCGGGTTTGGGCGATCCACAGGCGAACGAGCTTGTTGACCCCTGGCGGCAACTCATCGCCGTCTGGCCTGCTCAGAATGCGTACGTCCATCACCTTGCCGCGCTCCCCATGAGGAAGCCTTAGCGAGGTGTCTTTTACGTCCCGCGCCTTCTCTCCGAAAATAGCCCGGAGCAGTTTTTCCTCGGCGCTCAGCTCTGTTTCACCCTTGGGAGTGATTTTGCCGACAAGGATGTCGCCAGGACCGATCTCGGCACCGACGCGGATGATGCCGTCTTCGTCGAGGTCACGCAGGCTCTCTTCGCCGACGTTGGGTATGTCCCGAGTTATCTCTTCGGGGCCCAGCTTGGTGTCTCTCGCTTCCACTTCGTGCTTCGTAATGTGGATGGAGGTGAACCGGTCGTCCTTTACGAGGTTTTCGCTCAGGATAATGGCGTCCTCGAAGTTGTAGCCTTCCCAACTCATGAACGCGACCAGCACGTTCTGACCCAGTGCCAGCTCTCCGCCGTCCGTGGAAGAGCTGTCACACAGCACGTCGCCCTTGTGCACGTAGTCGCCCCGGTTAACGATGGGGCGCTGGTTTATGCATGTGCCCTGGTTGGAACGCAGGAACTTGCGCATTTTAAAGACGTGTTCTTCGCCCGCATCATCGACGATGACGATGCGGTCGCCGGTCGACTCCTGCACAATGCCGTCGGTGTGCGAAACCATGAGTTGGCCGCTGTCTTTTGCCACTCGGCCTTCCATGCCAGTAGCCACCAGGGGCGTCTCCGGCCTGAGCAGCGGCACGGCCTGCCTCTGCATGTTCGAGCCCATCAGCGCACGGTTGGCGTCGTCGTGTTCCAAAAATGGGATCAGGGAAGTTGACACGCTTACGAGCTGCATGGGCGAAACGTCCATAAAGCCAACGTTGGCGGGCGGCTCCATGCCGACGTTGTCGCCCATCCTGGTCTCGACCCGGGGCGCTTTAAACTGCCCGTTATCGTCAATGGCCGAGTTCGCCTGTGCTATGTGCACGTTCTCTTCGGCGTCGGCCGAGAGGTAGACGATCTCACTGGGGTCGAACGAAACGTAGGCCTTGACCTCGAGGTCGTGTTTGGGCAGGGCCTGGATCCTCTTTAGGACCCGCTTGCTAATGTCGTTACCGCCGCGAAGGATAGTCTTGCCGTTCTCGCCGACTATGTCTTTGAGCGGCGTGCGGCCAAGCAGGCTATCGGCCTTGTTGGTTATCACCGTCTTAATAACCCGGTACGGCGTCTCGATAAAGCCGTACTGGTTGGTCCGCGCATACGTCGCGAGCGAACCGAGCAGCCCAATGTTGGGGCCCTCAGGGGTTTCAATCGGGCAGATACGGCCGTAATGGGAGTGGTGTACGTCACGGACGTCGAAGCCCGCCCGTTCTCGTGAAAGACCGCCGGGACCGAGAGCCGATAGTCGCCTCTTGTGCGTCAGTTCGGCCAACGGGTTGGTCTGGTCCATGAACTGCGAGAGCTGCGAGCCCCCGAAGAACTCGCGAACCGCCGCCACGAC
>CAUZIR010000249.1:0-3062 GCA_963579815.1 Dehalococcoidia bacterium | reverse complement strand
CCTCCTCTACGAGCCCGACCTGGCTCTACAAGAAGTGAGTCGCTACAAGGCAGCCGGGGGTGTGACCCTGGTGGACCAGACCAACCGTGGCCTGGGTCAGCAGCCGCTCGCCGTCAAAGCGATTGCCGAGCAGACCGGCCTGCAGATCGTGCTCGGGTGCGGCTGGTACCGGGAGCCGTACTACGAGCCCTATCTGCACAGGTGGTACGCCGACCAGATCGCCGAGCAAATGGTTAACGACCTCACGGTCGGAATAGACGACACTGGCGTCCGTGCGGGCATCATCGGCGAACTGGGCGCGCACGACCGGTGGGTGTCGCCCGCCGAAGAGCGCATGCTCAGGGCCGGTGCGCGGGCTCAAAAAAAGACGGGCGTCACCTTGACCACGCACGGAACCAAAAGCCCGGTAGCGTTGCAACAGCTGGACATATTGCGTGAAGAAGGCGTCGACCTGAACCGTGTGGTGGTGGGCCACTCGCACACCTGGCCGCATCCCGACTTCCACGAAGAAATCGTCAAAAGAGGGGCGTGGCTGTCATTCGACACCATTTCCGACACCAACGACTACGAGCTTTCCAAGGCCGTGGGCCTGATAAAGGCGGTACTGGACGCCGGCAACATCGATCGCCTGCTACTGTCGCACGACGTGTGCTATCGGACCCACTACGTCGCATACGGTGGGAGCGGCTACGACTTCATACCGACTCGCCTGTTTTCGCACCTGGCGAAAATCGGCATCACCGAAGACATGTTCGCCCGCATCATGGTTGACAACCCGCGCAGGGCCCTGACCGGTGAATAGCATCAACACCGTAACCGGCCCCATTCCCGCCGATCAGATGGGCATGACGTTGCCGCACGAGCACGTGTTTATCGACCACATGCTCGACAACTGGATGGGGAGCAACCTGCTCAACGACCCCGTGGTCGCCGAGCGCGAACTGGTCGTCGCCCGTGACGCCGGAGTCGTTACGCTGGTGGACCAGACCGGTCGCGGTGTTCACCGGGACCCGGCCGCGCTCAGGGCGCTCTCGGAAAAGACAGGCGTTCAGATCGTGACCGGCACCGGCTGGTTCAAAGAGCGCTTCTACGACCTCGACTTCGCCAAAACAAACGCCGACGCACTGGCCGCCGTCATGGTCCGAGACATAACCGACGGTATCGACGACACCGGTGTGAGAGCGGGCCTGATCGGAGAGATCAACGTGCATAATCGCTGGGTCACGCCCGGAGAAGAGCGCATGCACCGCGCCGCAGCCCGTGCCCAGCGCGAAACGGGGCTGGCGCTGGCGATCACCGGCACTCATACGTCCACTGCAATGGAGCAACTGGACATACTGGCTGAAGAGCGAGCCGACATGAACCGCGTCATCGTCGACCACGTCAATGGGATTGCCGATCACGACCTGCACGCGGCCATAGCAGGGCGGGGCCCGTTCACCTGCTTCAACACCTTCCCGCTGAGCAGCGCGGATCTGCTCAATCGGGACGTCCGGCTCGTAAAGGCCATGATCGACGCAGGCCTGATCGGGCACATACTCGTTTCCACCGGAGTGTCGGTGAAAAAACACATGTCCGCCTACGGCGGCGGCGGCTATGCATTCGCGATCTCCGAATTATGGCAACACGTCGAGGCCGCTGGCGTATCTAAGCAGGCCTGGGAACAGATAACGCAAGACAATCCGCGAAGGGCCCTTGCCGGTGAGTAACGCTACCAACTTCACCCCTGGCCTCTCAGAAGTAATGACGGTGACCGGACCGGTCAAGCCCGAGGACCTCGGCTTCACTCTCATACACGAACACGTTTTCCTGTCCATACTGACCGACTACCTGGACACCAACCGGGTGTTGGACGACCCCGACACTGCCCATGCCGAACTGCAGCTCTTCAAAGACGCCGGGGGCGGCACCGTCGTCGACCAGACCAACAGGGGGCTGGAGCAGGACCCGGCGGGCGTGCGGGAAATGGCGCTGGCAACGGGCCTGAACATCGTGCTCGGTTGCGGCTGGTACCGGGAGCCGTACTACGAAGCCCGTCTGTACCGCGAGACCACCAACGACGCAGCAGACGAAATGATCCGCGACATCACCGAAGGCATCGACGGCACCGGCGTTCGTGCCGGTATCATCGGTGAACTTGGCGCCCACGAAACCTGGGTGTCGCCAGTAGAAGAGCGGATACTCAGGGCTGGCGCTCGTGCCCACCTGCAGACCGGTCTGACCATAACCACTCACGGCCTGTTCGCACCGGTTGGCCTGGAGCAGCTAGACATCCTTACCGACGAGGGGGTCGACCCCAGACGTGTCGTCGTGGGCCACGCGCACGACTACCCGGAGCACGAGTACCACGCCGAAATCGCCCGGCGAGGTGCATTCATATCCTTTGACGGCATGAGCGATCGCAACCAGTACCTGCTGGAGCGGGACCTGAAAAACATTCGCAAAATCGTGGACGCGGGCTACATCGACCACCTGCTCCTGGCCCACGACGTATGCCTCAAATCGGCCTACGTCACCAACGGGGGTGGAGGATACCAGTTCATCTCAAACGACCTGTACCCGTACCTGAAGCAGATTGGTCTTACCAACCAACAATTCGAACACATCATGGTGGACAATCCTCGCCGCGCGCTGACCGGTCAGGCCTGACTCCGACGGCCATCTTCCCGCTGCCCCGCCTCCTATCGCCCTGGTCGCCCCGGACCATCTGGCCGGTGCTCCTGTTCGCCGCATTGACGCTTGCTGCGCTTGGTTGCACCCAGGCCGCCGGTGCCGGTGTCAACGGAACGCCGACGGCCGTATGGGAGTTCACTGTGGTGCCCGTCGGCACGCCCGCTCCGACTCCGACCCCGACCCCGGTGGTGACGCCTATCAGCACCGAACTCGACATAGACCTCGACCCCGGCTTCGAGCTGGCTGGCAGTCTTTCCCAGGGCCGGTGGGGTTTGACGGTGACCGTGCTCGACAACGGAACGGTCATGGCCGTCGGCGGGCAAGAGCGCAGGAGCTTTTCCCGCAACGCACCCATCGAGGCCGAACTGCTGGCGGCCGGTAGCAAAGAG
>CAUZIR010000248.1:0-3067 GCA_963579815.1 Dehalococcoidia bacterium | reverse complement strand
CCGACCCCGACCCCGACGCCGACAGCGGTGCCGCCCACGCCCACGCCCACGCCCACGCCCACGGCGGCATCTGCGACGCCCGTTCCTACTTCGACGATAGTGCCCGCAGAGCCCACGGCGGCACCTGCGACGCCCGTTCCTACTTCGACGATAGTGCCCGCAGAGCCCACGGCTACGCCGACGCCTGAAGCCGAAGAGGAAGGCGGCTCGCCGCTAATAATCATCCTCATCGTCATCGCTGTCGTGGCAGTCGTCGGTGGTGGCGGAGCAGGCTACTTCATCCTTATCAAGCGCAAGGAAGAAGGGCCGCCCTCAGGTCCGGGCCCCGCGGCACCAGGCGGACCAACCTCGGCGGCCTGATAAGTAGAACGCACCCGAAACCGGGTGCTGGTGACTGAAACAGCAAACGGTGAAGGGGGCCTCCCACACGGGAGGCCTTCTTTCTTTGAGCGCCCCCCCAGGGGTTGCACTGATGTTTGACACTGAGACCCGGCCATTGCGGTGCTCACGGTGGCCCAATATAGTTTGAGAGGCCCAATTCGGGCCCGCTATGGACTCCCAAATCCGTGAACTTGTCACCAAACTCCACGCATCTCCGCTGCGTTGTGTATTTGCCGTTGCAGGCGCTGGATCAGAGGCGCTTTCATGGCTCCTGGCCGTTCCGGGCGCTTCCGACACAGTGCTGGAAGCGACGGTGCCGTATTCGAAAGCGGCGCTGGTCGAGTTGCTCGGTCGAGAACCCGACAGCGCGGTGTCTGCCGAAGTGGCGGAGCAAATGGCAGGCGTCGCCTACTCCAGGGCGTTGGCCCTGCGAGACGGGGAGAAACAGGTGGCAGGGGTGGCCTGCACGGCCTCGATCTCTTCAAACAGGCCAAAGCGTGGTGACCACCGGGCCTACGTGGCCGTGCGAACCGGAAGCGGCGTCCTGGGCATGAGTGTGGTCATGGAAAAGGGCCGCAGGGAACGGGCACAAGAAGAGACAGTTGCGAGCCTGCTGATACTCAAGGCACTGTCGGCCGTGGCCGGGTTGGAGCCGCAGCTGCCCCTGGGCCTTGCAGCGACCGAACACCTCGACATCCAATCTGGCTCAGAGTCCGGCCACGACCCGGTGGAGTTGCTTCAATCCGGGGTCGTTAACTGGGTTCACTTCGCCCCCGACGGCACAGTGACTTATGAACCGGTCATCGAGGGTGCGTTGTTGCCCGGCTCCTTCAACCCCTTGCACGGCGGGCACGAGGCCCTGAGAGACGCTGCACGCCGAACGCTGAATTCGGACGTCACGTTCGAGCTTTCGATCTCCAACGTCGACAAGCCCACGCTCACCATGGACGAAGTTGCAGAGCGCCTGCGGGGGATCGGCGGGTCTTCGGCCACCGTGCTCACCAGGGCTCATCGCTTCAGCCTCAAGGCGCGACTGTTCCCCGGAACTACCTTCGTGATTGGATACGACACGGCCGTCAGACTGGTCGACCCGGCGTATAACGACGGCACCGTAGCAGGCGTCATTCGGGACCTGGGCGACATCCGCAATTTGGGGTGTCGATTTCTCGTCGCTGGCAGAGTGGTTGATGGGGTCTACCGGTCGATGACCGATGTCGAAGTTCCCGGCGAGTTCGTCGGCATGTTCTCAACCATCCCGGAGGCCGAGTTCCGCTGGGATGGGTCATCGACGAAGATTCGAGCGTCGAGCGCCGATAGTGTGGAAAAGGCGGCTTTGTGAGCTTCAAAAACCTGCGGGACTTCATATCGCTATTGGAAGAGCGCGGCCAGCTGGTGAGAGTTGGCGCACGCGTGAGTGCGGACTTAGAAATAACCGAGATCGTGGACCGCACCGTGCGCACCGGCGGACCGGCAATACTGTTCGAGAACGTTCAGGGTCACGACATGCCGGTGGCCATCAACCTGTTCGGCACCGACCAGCGGGTCGCCTGGGCGCTCGGAGTCGACGACGCCGAGGAGATCGCCGATCGAATTCGCAAGCTGTTGACGCTCCCCCAGAGCCCACCCAAGGGCCTCGTGGACAAGCTCCGTACCGCCGGGGACCTGCTGGGCCTGGCGAGAAGCCAGCCAAAGGTGATCGGCTCCGGCCCCTGCCAGGAGGTAGTCGTCACCGGAGACGACATCGACCTGGCTTCCATGCCGGTGCTCAAATGCTGGCCCGATGACGGCGGGCGCTTTATCACGCTACCCCTGGTCATAAGCCGCGACCCGGAGACCGGCCATCGCAACGTCGGTACCTACCGCATGCAGGTGTACGACCGAAACACCGCGGGCATGCACTGGCAGAGCCACAAGGTGGGTGCCAGGCACTTCCGCAAAGGCGAGCAGCGCGCCGACGAACGCCTGGAGGTTGCCGTTGCACTGGGTTCCGACCCGGCCACCATGTGGACCGGCTCGCTGCCCCTGCCGCCCGACATGGACGAGTTTGCCATTTCGGGAGTACTGCGAGGCTCGCCGGTAGAGCTGGTCCGCTGTAAGACCGTCGATCTTGAGGTCCCCGCCCACGCCGAGATCGTGCTGGAGGGCTATGTGGTCCCCGGCGAGTACCGCACCGAGGGCCCGTTCGGAGACCACACGGGCTACTACTCTCTGCCGGAGCAGTACCCGGTGTTTCACGTCACAGCCATCACTCGCAGGCGGGATGCGATCTACCCCGCCACCGTGGTGGGCCGACCGCCAATGGAAGACTTCTACATGGGTAAGGCGGCAGAGCGAATCATGCTCCCGGCGCTGCAGATGACCTTGCCCGAGATAGTCGATATCAACATGCCAGCAGAAGGCATATTCCATAACCTGGTCATCGTGTCCATTAAAAAAGAGTACCGGGGCCACGCTCGCAAGGTCATGTACGCCCTGTGGGGTTTGGGCCTGCTGGCCTTGGCCAAAACAATAGTGGTGGTAGACGCAGACGTGAACGTACAGGACCCATCGGAGGTGGCCTGGCGGGTGACGGCGAACATTAACCCGGCCACGGACATCGTCATGGTGGAAGGACCCCTGGACGATCTGGACGTGGCCAGCCCCACCTACCGGCATGGCAGCAAGATGGGCATTGACGCCACGGCCA
>CAUZIR010000247.1:0-3071 GCA_963579815.1 Dehalococcoidia bacterium | reverse complement strand
ATATCTAGCAAGCTAACCGCCGGTAGCGCGGAACCCACCGGGAAGGGGTTCTGGGGTTGGGTGACCCGCATGGTAATGGGACAGCCAATCATCAGCCTGGTGGTCGTTGGCGGGATGCTAGTCGCAGTCGCGGTGCCGGTGTTCGGCCTCCAGACAGGCTTCAACGGGGTGGACGTTTTCCCGGACAGCCTGCAAACAAAGCAGGGCTTTTTCCTGCTGGACGACGAATTTTCGTTCGGGGTGGCAGCCCCCACCGAGATAGTGGTCGATGCAGACGTCGATTCGAAGGCGATTCTGGACGCAGTAGCTGCGCTGATTTTGTTGATGGGCGACGACCCGGACTTCGTTGGCGAACCTACCTGGGAAACTAACCCAGCCGCAGATTTGGGCCTGCTGTCGGCGTCGGTGGCGGGCGAAACGTCGAGCGAGCGAGCCATAGACGCCGTCAAGAGGTTGCGAGACATCTACGTACCACGGGCGTTCGCGGGAACCGGGGCCGACGTAACCATCACCGGCTTTACGGCCTTCAACATCACGTTCTTCGACGTGGTGGGCAAATACATGCCGATCGTGTTCGCGTTCGTCCTAGGCCTGAGCTTCCTGCTGCTTATGGTCGCGTTCAGGTCTCTCATCATCCCGGCCAAGGCCATCATCATGAACCTGCTCTCGGTGGGCGCTGCCTATGGACTGCTGGTGCTGGTCTTCCAGAAGGGCATCGGGGCGGACTTGGGTTTGTTCGAGGAGTCGCCGATCATCGATGCGTGGATACCCCTGTTCATGTTCTCGGTGCTGTTCGGCCTGTCGATGGACTACCACGTTTTCCTCATTAGCCGGATCAGGGAGCGGTTCGACGAGACCGGGGACAACGACGACGCCGTGGAGTACGGGCTACGCTCGACGGCGGGCCTGATAACAGGGGCAGCGCTGATTATGGTCGCCGTGTTCTCCGGGTTCGCCTCGGGCAAGGCGATTTCGAACCAGCAGGTCGGCTTCGGCCTGGCCGCCGCCGTCTTAATTGATGCCACGCTCATTCGGTCGATCCTGGTACCGGCGAGTATGAAGCTGCTGGGCGAGTGGAACTGGTACCTGCCGAAATGGCTGGAGTGGCTGCCCGATGTACGCATCGAAGCCGAAGAGACTGCTGGTGCGCCAGAACCTCCGGCACCCCCAAGGGGTTCCGAGTAGCGTCGCCCCTCCCCTAGTCCGGCCTTGCCTCTAGCGCTCTGGGGCCACGACCCAGAGCCGGTGGTCGTCGGTACTCATCCCGATGGTGCCGCCCAGGTCGGTGCTGTAGAGCCGATCTTCGGACACATGCGCCGCGAGGGCCTCAAGAGTCGTCGGGTGAGGGTGGCCGAAGCGGTTTTCCGCCCCCAGCGAAATGACGGCGACCGCCGGGTCGACCGCTGCGAGAAACACCCCCGACGACGAGGTACGGCTGCCGTGATGGGCGACCTTCAAGACATCGGCGCGCAGGTCGGTGACAACGTGCCTGATTGAGAAATCGACGATTCGGTCCACGACGATGACTATATTCAGGCGTCGACTTCTCTGCAATCGATCCTGGTCCGTCCATCACACTGCTACGCACCCACGACGACCCTGGGGAGTGTAGGGTTGCGTCACGGATTTACCCCGAAAAATCCAGGCACCCAGAGCACTAAACACAGATAGGGAGCGACGGCATGAAGGCCATAACGAACGCCAGACTGGTAGACGGGAACGGCGGCGACCCCATTTCCGGCGCCACCATAGTCATCGCCGATGACGGTCGGATCGAGCAGGCCAGTGCCGGTATCGAGCC
Organism: Dehalococcoidia bacterium; assembly: GCA_963579815.1. Taxonomy (GTDB): domain Bacteria; phylum Chloroflexota; class Dehalococcoidia; order Lucifugimonadales; family UBA2962; genus CAUZIR01. The sequence goes on along the minus strand of CAUZIR010000247.1, from coordinate 1,270 downwards.
GCCCAGAGGCGCAACGGTGATGGACGTGGACGGACGCACGGTCATGCCGGGGCTGATCGATTGCCACGTGCACTTCATGATCGACCTGGAACCCATGCACGACCTGGCCCAGATGCCGCTCAGCCTGAAGATACTGCGGGCGGCGGACAACGCCCGCAAAACGTTGGACGCCGGTGTCACCTCGGTGCGAGACGCAGGTGGGTCGCCCCTGGGTCTGAAGATGGCCGCCCACAGCGGCCTCATACCGGCGCCTCGTATGAAGATTGCCGTGTCCATCCTGTCCCAGACCGGGGGACACGGGGACTTTTTGCTGCCCAGCGGCGTGCACTTCCCCATGGGAATGCCCCATGAGGGCAACCTGCCGGAATGGCCGTCGCCCGTGTGCGACGGGGTGGACGAGGTGCGCAAAACAGTGCGGGCCACCCTACGGGCGGGGGCTGACGTGATAAAGCTGTGCTCCAGCGGGGGCGTACTGTCGCCCAGCGACGAGCCCACGTCCACCCAGTTCTCGCCGGAAGAAATACGGGTGATGGTTTACGAGGCCGCAGCCGAGGGTAAGACCTGCATGGCGCACGCCCAGTCCACGCAAGGAATTCTCAACGCCGTAGAAGCCGGCGTCGAGTCAATAGAGCACGGCGTGTACATGGACGAGTCGGTCGTTGACGAAATGACGAAACGCGGCACGTTCCTTGTGCCCACGTTGCTACCGGCCGAGACCATATTCGACCTGGCGCGAGAAAAGCCGGGCGCTGTCCTGCCCCAGTCCCTGAAAAAGGCTGCGGACGTGTTTCCCCACCACCGGGCCAGCTTCCGCATGGCCGTGGAAGCGGGCGTACGCATTGCCATGGGCACCGACGCCGCCGTCTGCCCGCACGGCGAGAACGCCCGCGAGTTGGGTCTGATGGTGGACGGCGGCATGACGCCGATGCAGGCGCTGGTAGCCGCCACTAAGACAGCGTCCGAGGCCATTCACTCGGACGCCGAAGTGGGCACGCTGGAGCCGGGAAAGCTGGCGGACCTGCTGGTGGTCGACGGCGACCCACTCAGTGACGTAGGAGTGCTGGCCAACAAGGACCGGCTGCTCGTCATAATGCAGGGCGGCCGGGCGCACAAAGACCTCGTGTCCTAGCGTCACAAGCCCCAGACGTCTGAAGGCAGGCAATTTGGCAAAGTGGGGGAAACCTCCGGCAGCGCCTTGGACATGCGACAAACGCCACTTAAGGCTCCTTGACCCGCCTTCCCGCCGCTACCTATAATTACAGTGCCCTTA
>CAUZIR010000246.1:0-3074 GCA_963579815.1 Dehalococcoidia bacterium | reverse complement strand
TACATTGGGTACGCGGCGATGGCGGCTGGTCGCAGGCCGAAACGCTCTGGGAACGAGGGAAGGACGGGCGGGCTCGATATGCCTCGCAGCGCCACCGCCTGGGCCTCTTTGCCCTTTAGCGCCTCGTGCGAACCGGCGACGAAGGCGTTTACTGCCCTGGCCAGCTCTTCAGAGTCAGGCCCGACCGGTTGGGATTCGAGAGGCATGTGTCCGTCCAGGCCGGGGTCCGTATCGGTTGCTTCCGAGCTGGGCCCGATGTTGTGGAACACTGCGACGAACCGGTGGTCGCGGACGGCGTGCACAGATACTTTGTGCCCCGGCACGTCGATACCGTCGAGCAGGGCCACAAGCTCGTCGCTTCGTTCAGAGGGGATGCGACCGGCGCGCCTGTCGAGCAAGCGACCGTCGCCATCGGCAACGCAGAAGTTGCCTCTTGCCGCCACGTCTCCCTCGGCCAGGTCGAGGCCTATGCCGAGAGCCTCCATTACGCCTCGCCCGACCCGGTGCCGGGTGGGCATGTAGCCGAACAGCGCCATGTGGCCAGGTCCGGAGCCGGGCGTGATGCCGGGAGCGATGGGAATGGTGAGGCCGCAGGCGCTTTCGCCCGCAATGGAGTCGAGGTTGGGCAGTGACGCCGTTTCCAGTTCGGACAGCCCCGTGTCGGGGTGCGGGTAGCCGCCGAGACCGTCGACGACCAGCATGACGATGCGAGACCCGGCGTCCCGCTTTAGCTCGCGCAGGTCGATTCGCCTTTTGCCCATGCGGTTCTTTAACGTATCGCGGGTCATTCAGCTTCGAGCCTCATTCGGCGTCCATAAGGACGGCGACGCCGGGCAACTCTTTGCCTTCTATGAACTCGAGCGTAGCACCGCCACCGGTGGAAACGTGGCTCACCTTTGATGCCAGCCCCAGCCGGGCGACAGCGTCGGCTGTCGATCCGCCGCCGATGACCGTGGTCGCAATGCCGTCGAGGTCGGCCACGGCCTGGGCGACTCGTCTGGTGCCGTGAGAGAACGACTCCCACTCGAATACCCCCATCGGCCCGTTCCAAAGCACGGTTTTGGACTCGGAGACGGCCTGCGCGTACGCCGCCGCAGTGTTTGGTCCTATGTCGAGCACAAGCCAGCCTTCTGGAATTTCATCGACTCTAACGGTCCGCGAGGTTGCTTCTTCTGCGAATCCGGCTGCGACCACCACGTCGGTCGGTACGAGCACTCGGGCCGCGCCTGGTTTCTCACCGGCCATGAGGTTTCGCGCGTAGTCCAGTCGGTTCTCTTCGACCTTTGATGCACCTACCGTGTAACCCTGCGCCGTCAGGAACGTCGCGGCCATGCCGCCACCTATTATTAGCGTGTCAACGAGGACGGCCTGTCGGTCGAGCACGGCCATTTTGTCCGACACCTTCGCCCCGCCCACGATGGCCGTGAAGGGCCGTTCGGACGCTTCCAGGGCACTGCTGAGAACGGAGAGTTCCCTCTCCATGAGCAGACCGGCTATTGCTGGCAGGTGGTGCGCGACCCCCTCGGTCGAGGCGTGTGCCCGGTGGGCGGCTCCGAATGCGTCATTTACGTACAGGCCCGCCAGTCCGGCCAGGTCCCTCGCCAGTTTGGGGTCGTTCGTCTCTTCGCCAGGATCGAAGCGGATGTTCTCCAGCATTGCAATGGATCCCGGCGGCATGGCGCTGATAGCCGCCTGGACCTCGGGACCACGACAGCCCGGGAGTTGCACTATGGGCATTGCCAGGATCTGGGAAAGGCGCGTGGAGACCGGATCCAGGGCAAACTCGTCCACGCGTTTACCCTGAGGCCGCCCGAGATGGGTGACGATGACCACCCTGCACTCGTTTTGTACGAGGTATGCCAGGGTTGGAACCGTGGCCATGATTCTGCGGTCATCGAGGATCTCGCCCGCTCCCGGCCCCGGACCGGGTTTCATTGGCAAGTTGTAGTCGACGCGCAGAAGGACTGTCTTACCTTCTACCTCGTAGTCTCTGATCGATAGCTTGACCATTCCCGGTTATTCGGCCCTCATCAGGGCGTCGGCGAACGCCTCGACCGACGCTTGCCCCTGGGCCGAGATGCCTGCGCCTTCCAGTACCTTTATGGCCGCGGCCCTGTGCTCGCTCGCCACTTCGTCTGCCCGTTCTCGGCCACCCAACTCTAGGACCAGGTTTTGTACTTCTACTACGTCGGCTGGTTCGAGAACGCGCTTGAAGTAAACGTCACCCAGGCGGCGGCGCTCCGAAGCCCCGGCGTTCTCTATTGCATGGACCACGGGTAAGAGTTTCTTCTTGTTCAGGACCTCTTCGGAGAGGGGGCTTTTGGCCCCCGAGGCGCGCGTCGGGAATAGTTCGGCAATGTCTCCGGCGGCCTGCATGGCTACGCCCAGTTCGACGCCGCATGCCCCGAAGGCTTCGGCAATTGCGTCATCGCCCCCAGACCCCACCAGGGCACCCAATCGCATGGCGCCGGCCATTAACGAGCCACTCTTGGCCCGTGCCATTTCCAGGTAGGTGACGACCGACATGTCGATGCGCTCTTGCGCCTCCATGTCTTTGAAACGGCCCTCGCACATTTCCAGTGACGCCTCGTCCAATACCTGGGTCGCCCGGAAAGTGACTTCAGGATTCACGCCGCCATTTTGCAGGTCGAGCATGACGAGCCTGGCCAGCGCGTGCATGCCGTCGCCAGCGTTGATTGCTTGCGCGGGGCCCCACACCCACCAGACTGCATCTCGGCCGTTGCGAGCGGGGCGTCCGCCCTGGATGTCGTCGTGTATCTCAACGAACGAAGCGACCATTTCCACGGCGGCGGCGGCGGGCAACGCCGCTTCGTAGCTGCCCGAGGTCGCCAGGGCCGCCACCAGGCAGCCGACTCCGTGTCGCCGCATGGGAGGGGTTGCGGGGTCGGCCTGCGGGTCGATGCCGGGCCGCGAGCCCCAACCGAGGTGGTAGGACATCATCCCGTACAGGTCCATGTCCCGTGACGACAGGACGGCCTTTAGCCGGTCGTTGACCTGGTCGTTGAGCTGATTAATTAAGTCTGATGGCATGTATTGCCTCGGAAATCTCTGCT
>CAUZIR010000245.1:0-3081 GCA_963579815.1 Dehalococcoidia bacterium | reverse complement strand
CGGAACTGGACGAACTCTCTATCCGACTGCCCGTGGCCGCCGTGGGCGCGGGCATCGTCACGGTGCTGTTTTTCTACCTCACCGTCCGCCGTCTCCGCCGCATGGACGTGCCCTAGCCGCCCGTGGCCCGGCTAACCCACCGTCGCCAGGCGATACCCCAGCCACACCGCACCGAGACCGGCAGCGATGTGTATGCCGATATTGGCGATCGTCGCGTTAATATCGCCGCTCCGCGCTAGCGTAAAAGTCTCGTAACCGAAAGCCGAGAAGGTAGTAAAGCCGCCCAGCAGCCCAACCACCAGGAACGCCCGAAAGTCGGTGCTGAGCACCTGGCGATGGTCCATTAGCCCGGCCACGACCCCAATAAGCAGGCAGCCGACAACGTTAACTGCCAGGGTGCCGTAGGGGATCCACTGCGACCCCGCCGACACCTGCCCCAGCCCGCGCCCTACTCCGTAACGGGCTATCGCCCCTAAAAACCCACCGGCACCGACGAGAAGCACAGTAATCATAAAAGTCGTTCCCCGCGCGCCGAGCGCGCTCGCATTGGCAATCGACCATTACTTTACTGCACCGTTGACCGGCCGTAACATCTGGCAGCGATTAAAACCCAAATGAACAAACCCGTATGAGCTGGATAGCGCTCGCCATAGTGGCTGCGGCCCTTACCGGCCTGGGAAATGTCGGCGAAAAGGTGCTGGCCAGTCGCTACATGCCCGACACCGCCAGCCTAATGGGGTGGCTCGCCCTGTCGGTCCTCGGCTACGGAGTCGTCTTCGCCTTCCTCTACCCTTTCGCGGCCGGTACCCCGCTCGGCCACATCATCGCCGTGTTCGGCAGTGGCGTGTCATTCGGGGTGGCCCTCAGCATCCTGTACCGGGCCATCAGGCGGTCAGAGGCATCGCGGGCCTTCCCGGTCTTCAACTCCGCACCGGTCTTCGTGGCCATAATCGCCGTGTTCGCCCTGGGCCAGAGCGTTAGCGCGCTGCAGTGGCTGGCCATCCTGCTCGTCGTTGCGGGCGTTGTCGCCATCTCCGTCGAGCGGGGCAAAGGTGGCAGGCCCAAACTCGACAGCACTTTCCTGTGGCTGCTGGTCGCCGCCGGGGCCGTGGGCCTCTCGCAGGTACTGGGAAGCTATGCCCTGGAGGAAGTCACCACCCAGAACGCCTTTTGGGCCCAGCGGTTCGGTGCCCTCCTCCCCATCGCCCTGAACTGGCGACGAGATTCTTTGAGGAACTTTTTATCAACGGCCCGCAGACCGGGCGTTACCGTATTTGCGCTGGTAACCGAGGCCGGCGTTCTGCCCGTCGCCCACTTGCTTATGCTGGAGGCGTTTTCCAAAGGCCCCGTATCGCTCGTTTCCGCCACCATTGCGACCGTACCGGTCTGGGTATTCCTATTCAGCACCGCCCTGAGCACCCGGCTGTGGAACGTCCTGTCAGAGCCCCTTAAGCCGGGCACGCTGGCCATCAAAGCTATCGCCATCGGTGGCATAGTGGCCGGAGTTGTCGGAATCACATACTTCTAACCCGTGGGGTTCTTGGACAGGTTCGCCAGGCGTCACACGGTTGAATTGGTCCCTATCGGTTGACGCTTTATTGAGGAACGGGCGTGTTCACCGTAGTATTGACCGACCCTCAAGGGAGCCCCAATGGCAATCGACTCAAACATCACAACACTCTTCACCCATCCCGACTGCACCTACTCCGGTGCTAAAAAGACGGAGTTGGACGAAGACAAAGTCGAATACCAGGAGATCGACCTGGGCCTCCACCCCGACCGGTGGGCCGACCTGGAAGAGATAACCGGGGGCGAGCGCATCACCCCGGTCTTCATCGGACCGGGCGTAATGGAAATCGGCTACCACGGCGTAGGCTGAACCTTCTAACCCCGGGCCGTAGGCCCGGACATCGAATTTCAGGCAACGGTCGAATTGCGAAAGCGATGAGGCCACCAGCCGAAGAAGCCTTGACGAGCGAGGCGAAGCCTCGCGGAGAGTACGGAGACACAAATGGCCAAACCCGTTAACGTCGTCAACGTTGGAGACAAGGCACCCGACTTCACCCTGCGATCCCTCGACGGGCGCGACGTCAGCCTGTCGGACTACATCGGCAAACGAGTCGCACTGTTCATCTGGGCGTCTTGGTGAGCCTGCCGCGCACAGCTGCCAGTCTGGCAGTCCTTCCACTCCGGTAACGCCGGTAGCGACGTCGTGGTCCTGACCGTCGCCGTAGACGTGCAGGGCGCCGACAAGGCACGGCCGTACACCGAAAAAGCGAACGCCACCTTCACCACCGTGGTTGACGAGGCCAACGCCCTGGGGCAGCTATACGGCTACAAGGCCATTCCCAACCTGTTCCTCATCGAGGCCGACGGTACCGTCTCATTCAAGGAACTCGGAACGTTCAACGTGCTCGAACCGGCCAAGCGCGCCATCGTCGACCAGTGGGCTGCCACAGGGGCAACAAGCGAAAAGGGAAACACCGAGGACCTAGACGGCAGCCACGCCCAGGCCAACGCCCACTTCCTATTCGGCCAGCAGCTATTTAAGCGCGGCATGACACAAGACGCCCTGACAGAGTGGCGCAAGGGCGTCGCGCTAGAACCGGACAACTACAACATTCGCAAACAGATCTGGGCCATCGAAAACCCCGACCGGTTCTACGACGGCAAGGTCGACTACGACTGGCAGGACGAACAACTGGCGAAGGGCCTGTAATGGCGAGTGGCCCCAACGTAAGAGACCTGTTCGACATGTCCGGCCGGGTTGCCATCGTCACCGGCGGCGGCACCCATCTCGGTACTGCGATGGCCGAGGCTATCGGCGAACTGGGCGGCACCGTCGTGTTAGCCTCTCGCCGCCTCGAAGTCTGCGAAGAGGCCGCCGCCGGGCTTGGCGAGCAAGGCCTGGACGCCCATGCCGCTCGGTGCGACGCCACAGACGAAGCCGACGTGCAATCTCTAGTGGACGGCGTGATGGAAAAACATGGCCGACTGGACGTCATGCTGTGCAACGCCGGGGGCTCGCCCGCCGACGACGACACCCCCAACGCCGACGTCGCCAAATTCCGCGAAGCCGTA
>CAUZIR010000244.1:0-3089 GCA_963579815.1 Dehalococcoidia bacterium | reverse complement strand
GCAATAGCGACGAGGCCCGTTAGAACACCACCCGCGGGGGGCCTACCAGATGCGCATGTCTTTGGGTACCGTGGCGTTCAAGCAAAGCGGGGCCGGCTAGCGGCTGCTCCGATTGGGTATATCAGGATTTAGTGTTCTTACATGTTCTGCCACCGCCCTGATCTGCGCAGCGGAAAACATCGACGAGAAAGCCGGCATGTTGTTCTGTCCGTTGGAAATGATGTTCGCCACGTAATCGGTACTGAATGCTCCCAGTCCTTCCAGCGGAATGCCACTGTGGCCTCCCTCGCCACCGCCCCCGTGGCAAAATTGGCAGGTATCGAAGAACAGTCTTTGCCCTTCCGGATTGGCAGTAAGAACATCTACCGGACCCTGGGCAACAGCCCCGTTCTGATCGTCCTCCAGCAATGTAAAGAGCCACATGCTGTCGCCACGATCGGATCGGGCTAGCAGGTTACCTGCGGAAAACACGGCAACGTATTGTTTGCCGTTGTGCTCGAAAACAGCGGGGGGAGCATTCACTCCCGCGTCGGTCATGAATTCCCACAGTTTGGTCCCGTCGCGGGAATCCATCGCAGTAAGGCGGCCGTCGTTTCGGCCGGCAAACAGCAGGTCTCCGGCCGTCGACACCAGTCCGCTGTAACATCGGCCGGGCCAGCGCTGAGCCCACAACCTGCGATTCGTACGCAGGTCCATAGCAGCCACAACTCCGTTCGTGGCCAAGGGCGCGTGCTGCATGCCGCCAGCCGTGTAGCGGTTGCCGGAATCCGGTTGCTCGATGTCTTCTAACGCTGTGTAGGCGGTCTGCCTTTCTCCCGCGCAGACGTACATCACCCCTTTCCCCGGATCCACCGTGCTGGGCGGCCAATTGGCTTCGCCGCGGCGTAGCATTACCGGTTCTTCCCAGAAAGGCGTAAAAATGGCGCCATTGTTTATGAGCTGATAACCCTCGGGAGGTATATCGAGTGTTTGAGAAGTAAAGGCATCGCCTAGAGGATACGGTTGAGTCGCTGCAGTGCCCTGTTGAGGTTCCTGGGGTACGGGCCGTTCTTCTATACCTACTAACGGCTCACCATTCGTGCGATCGAGGATATACACCCAGCCTGTTTTGCCCGCCTGGGCCAATCCTTTGCGTGGCACGCCGTCGTATTCCAGATCAAACAGGACCACCGGGTTGGGCGCATCATAGTCCCAGATATCATGATGCACTTGCTGAAAGTGCCAGCGGTATTCCCCGGTGTAGGCATCCAGCGCCACGATGGACGCTGTGAACAGGTTGTCCCCGGCACGCACTGCTCCGTTGTAGTCTGGCCCGGGGTTGCCGGTTGAAAAGTAGATCATGCCCAATTCAGGATCGACTGCAGGCGTGTGCCACACAGTGCCCCCGCCAGTTCGCCATGCATCGCTGTCAGCAGGCCAGGTATCGTGACCGAATTCGCCCGGGCCCGGCACGGTGTAGAACGTCCACAGCAAAGTGCCGTCGGTCGAACTGTAGGCCTTCACCCGCCCTCTCGCGGCAAATTCCGCACCCGCGAAGCCGGTGATCACCATGCCGTTGAAATACAAGGGAGCGCTGGTGATCGTATAGCCTTCTTCCCAGGCTTCGGCCTGGATAGACCAGACCTCTTCACCGGTCTCTATATCAAGCGCCTTAAGCACGCCATCGAGCTGTCCGACAAAAATTTTGTCTTCGCCAAGTCCCACACCGCGACTGGTCCATCCACAACAGACCGTCGAAATTTCTTCATTGAGGTTCGCCCGGTAGCTCCACAAGATTTCACCGGTTTCAATGCCCAGGGCGAAGACATCGTCTGCACCGGTTACGACATACATGACCCCTTCGTGGATGATGGGCTGTGCCTCACCTGAATACTTGGGGCCGACCCCAGACTCGTCGAGATGAGTACGCCACACCGGACCTAGTCGATGGACGTTGTCGGTGTTGATCTCCGTCAATGCCGAGAAGTTTCGGTTAAAGAGGTCCCCGCCGTTGGTCAGCCAGTCGGCCGTGGGCAGTTCCAACAGCGTCTCCACATCCGGGCTGACCTGTGAAGTTTCAGCGGCATTCGCGGTCAGCGAGGAACAGAGGACGAGTAGTCCTGCCAAAAGGTTAGACGTATGTCTGTGCATGTCTAGAGGCCTGTTGAAGAAGTACAGCGGGTCGCGTTAGGAGCGCCCTCGCCGCCCTAACCCGAAGGGCACAGGGGGGTATGGGAAAGCTCCGATCAGTCGGCGGCGAAGGAGTAAAACAAACCGGCGCCTCCGGTGCTAATGAGGTTCTCCCGTGTACAGCCCGGCGTGCCGTGGGCGGAGTTCCAGGGCGAACCCGGCGTGGAGAAGGAGTAGCGGTCGGCATGGGCTACCCTGGCGCTTCCCTCGCTGTTGCTTGTCCCGTTGTTGCATGTCTGGTCCTGGCCCGCAGCAAATGCGGTGCCATCCATTTGTGAACCGGTGAGTACATCGTGCTCGGTAAAATCCGGATCCCCGTCGATGCGTGAGGCGAACTGATTGCCGTTCTCGTCCAGCGTGTACTGCCAGTTGAAATTCGAATTGTCGTAGTGGAGGCTCTCCACGCTCGTGGCCATGATAAGGCCGTTGGCATTCGCCCAGGGTCCAGAACCGATCCGGTCACGAGCATTGACCGCCGTGGCGTCGGCCGTCGCCTGCGTGCTCAGGTAGGCCCGCCAGGTACGGTTACCGGCCCCAACCGTCGCGGCGAGGCTCTGGCAGTGTGCGTCGGCGCCCGCGAGGCCTCCGAGGTTGCCGCCGTTCCCGAGCCCCACGCTCGTGATGAAGAAGCCCATGGGCTCGGTCTCCTCCTGCTGTCCCGCAGCGTGTATCGGAAGCGCCAACAGGCCCAAAGCGGTCAGCGAGAGTGCGACGTTGCGAGTGTAGCCCATTGTCCTACCTCCCTCCTCGAGACAAGGCGTTCGGCCAAGTCTTTCTTGGCATCTCTTCTACACGGCGTCCGTCCGTTCGCTGCCGGGGGCGTCCGCAACGATTACGACTCGGAAGGTCGCGGCGGCACTCGGAGTGCGCTGTTCGAGGGGAACGTAAAGGCGGTCCCCTTTGGGTGCCAGAGGAAACGA
>CAUZIR010000243.1:0-3092 GCA_963579815.1 Dehalococcoidia bacterium | reverse complement strand
CGCCCATGCGGGTAGCTCGGCCCGGCCGATCTCATCGCCGGTGTTGAGGTAGAAGTTAACGGTGGTGTGCCCCTGTTGGTACGGCTCAAGAGGATGACCGGTAGAGGCAAATAGCGCCGAGCGATGGCCCGGCGGCAGGAGGCGTCCAAAGACTTCACGGTCGAGGACTCCGTCAGGCGTTGGTTCCGCCTGGTCCGGGTTCTCGTCTGGCAACGCTAGCGACAGCGCTCGGACGACTTCGTCGTGTCCCGGCAGGCTTGTGTACCCGGCGACCGCGAGCGTCCGGCCCTCTGTCGCATTTCGGTAGCGCTCCATAGCGCTGCCGTAGCCCTCAGACACGAGAGTACGCAGCACGAAGTCTGGAAAGACGCGGCCGCCCAGTCCGGCTACGGTCAAAGGCCCGTCCACCAGCATGACCGCTGGCCGACCGTCAGGCAAAGCCTCAATCACATTTGCCGCTGCGCTCAACTCCTCGACGTGCCGCAGGGCACCAAGAATGGTTCCATCGATGCGTTCTGAGCGTTCACCGATCTCGTCTCGAATCACCAGTTCGTCGTCGCTGGCGTACAGGCGCGGCGCGCTGCGCAGGTCTGCGTCGGGCCCAACGCCGTAGGTGAGCACGCAGACGCCAATGTTGATGAGAAAACAGCGGGCGGCAAGATGCCGGTCGATGTCTATATGCGAGCCGTCGACTGCGGCGACGGTCAGGTCGGTCGGGATTGTTGTGGGTGCAAAGGTCGCCGCCGGGTCCTGCAGGAAACGGACGGTCGAGCGGTTTTGACTTGCGGCAAACGCCGCTCGGCGTTCTTCGTAGGTGTCTTTATCGAACGCTTGCAGTACGGCCACGACCGCCCCCAACGCGGCCTCCCGGTCGTCGCGGCGCCCGGCGATATGCCCGGCCATTAGGTCGATCTGCGAGGCAGTGGCGTCGAGGTCTAGCGGCATCTGCCCAGAACTTTAACGCAGCACACGGGCGTCATCGACGCGGCGGGTGACGCGAGTCTTGTCGAGGTGTTCGAGCAGGGCGAGTGCGTACTTGCGACTGGTGCCGAACAGGTCGCGCACGTCGCCGACGGTTACCTGGCCGTGCTCGCCTACGAAGTCTTTTATCTGCTGCACCATGCGTTCGAAAGTTGCGGTGGAAAACACGACGGCTTCGCCCGCCCTTACTACCAGGCCCCGGTCTTCCAAGAGGTCGAGTACGTCCTCTTCCGGTAGCTGGTCTGTGGGGGGTGAGTATGGGTCTCCGGCGTCGAGTGAGGCGACGAACGTGGCCGCCGTCTGTTCCTGCTCTGCCGACAGGCTCGGGACATGAACTGGATCGTGTACTGAGGCCCCTGCTTCAACGAGTACGCCTGTTTCCGATAGGCGGGCCAGCACGGGGCCGAACACAGCGGCGGTGAGTCCGAGGCGGCTACGAAGCTCTTCTTTCGGCTCGCCTCGGCGGGCGGGAAAGCGCCCGTGGTACTCGGCCACGGACCGCTGTGCCTTCTCGGCCAGTTCGCGCCAGCCCGCCGCGCTGAGGTAGTGCTTGCCGGGACCTGCTCCGACCACGGTTACGTCTTCGTCGCGTTCCATGCCTCGCAGCTCTGGCTCAACTTCGGACGGCGTCATGCTTAGTCGGTCTGCTAGCGTGGCAACATTGACGGGGCCGTGCTGATGCACCGCCTCGGCTAGGATTTCGCGAGGGGACCCGCTTTCCATTACGGCAAGACGTTCCAGCAGGGGTGCGTGCTTGCGCCGGTGCCGCTGCGCATGTGCATCGACAATATTCCCGCCCCCCAGCGTCGTCTGATTGGAACGGATGACGAAGTGGTCGCCCTTCACCACCGCGACGGGCGTTTCCAGCTTGATCTGGGCCCACACCCATTCCCCCGGCTCTGCCCGGTCCGTGTCCAGCAAACGGAGACGGGCGATCGCCTCAGCGCTGCCTGTGTGCACGGTCACGTACATATTGTGGCGAAGTGCTCTCGGCACTTCGGGCAGCACCTTCAGGTGGGCGTCGAACGAGGTAGTGGTGGTCAGCCAGCCCGGGATGGTCAGCACGTCGCCGCGCTGGATGGCGTCGTGCGCTATGCCAGAGAGATTTACAGCGACCCGGCTTCCGGGCACGGCTCGTTCGGACTTGGTTTTGTGGTTCTGCAGCCCGCGTATTCGGGATTTCCCCCCGGAAACGACGAGTTCTACCTCGCCGCCGACTTCGAGTGAACCGTCAATTAGCGTGCCGGTGACGACTGTGCCGAAGCCGGAAATGGTGAATGACCGGTCTACGGGCAGGCGGGGACGACCCACGTCCCGGCGCACCCCGGTCTCGGTGAGTAGCTCCGACATGGCAGCGGTCAGTTCATCCAGACCCCGTCTCGTGGTGGCCGAAACGGCTATGGCGCGGGAGCCCTCCAGAGACGTTCCGTCCAGTAGCTCCGACACCTCTGCCTCTACCAGTTCCACGAAATCGTCATCGACGAGGTCGGCCTTTGTTATTGCCACTAGCCCACGAGAGACGCCGAGCAGGTCGAGGATGGCCAGGTGTTCCCGCGTCTGCGGCATGACCGACTCGTCGGCGGCGACTACGAGCAGCGCCATGTCTATGCCGCCCACGCCAGCAAGCATGTTGTTGACGAACCGCTCGTGGCCCGGCACGTCTACGATGCTGATTTCTTCGCCACCGGGCAGGGTCATCCAGGCGAAGCCCAGGTCAATGGTGAGGCCCCGTTCTTTCTCCTCTTGGAGACGGTCGGGGTCGATGCCGGTGAGCGCCTCTACGAGGGTCGACTTACCGTGGTCGACGTGTCCGGCTGTGCCAACTACGTGCATGGGCTAATTGGATGCATGGGCAGAAACAATAGCACGGATGTTTGAGTGTTACGGACGGACGAGTACTCAGGTGATGTCGGCGAAGAATCGGGAGAAGACTTCGTTGCCCAGCAGGCGACCCCTGGGCGTCAGTTTGAGCGCCCGGTCGAGGCCATTCGATGACTCGGCCCACTCGACCAGCCCGTCTTCCTGCGCACCGACGATTATGGGTCCGTAGGTGTTCTCCAGAGACTGGCCGAACCGGTCACTAAAGACCGCATCGGCAACGCCCACGTCCA
>CAUZIR010000242.1:0-3097 GCA_963579815.1 Dehalococcoidia bacterium | reverse complement strand
AGTATGTCCCGCACCGGCCCCTCGAACCCGGTGGGTCCGTAGGCATTGGTCAATTCTTCAATCAGCTTTCTCGCATCAGGCAACGTATCTCTCCCAGGGCTTTGGGGTCGTTTGGGCTCGCTACCCATTGAGGTAGACGCCGCCGGGATCAACTTCCCGGCGCAGGAGTTCGACTATATCGCCAGACGGCGGGGAAATCTCCGGTACGTCGGCGGGCCGGTGTAGGTCGAAGCCGGTGTTTTGTTGCACCGTATCAAAGGTGACACCCGGCGCAAGTCGGGCCACACCGAGCGTTCCGGTTGCCCGGTCAATCTCCATTACGCACAGGTCGGTGATGACCGATATCTCCGGGTACGGCACCGACAGCCCGGCAAGCTTTCGGGCATCGGGGCCATCCAGGTAACCGGGGCTGGTTATGTAGTCGCAGCGCTCGGGAAAGCGGCGGCGCTCGTGCCGTGTGATGATGAGAATGCGCGGCGAGTGGGACGCCAGGTCATTGGCGCCGCCGCTGCCGGGAAGCCTAACCTTCGGTCTTTCAGGATTACCAATGACCGTAGAGTTCAAATTGGCGTAACGGTCTATCTGCGCACCCCCGAGGAATGACACGTCGGCCAGTCCCCGTTGCAAAACACCGCCAAGCGACGAAAGCAGCGAGCCGTGGCTGACCGCCCCGTGCATGACGCGCGGGTCGGACACGGAAATCGGCGTCGGCAACACCCTTGGTGCCACTGGTCCCGTCTCGACTACATAGCACATGTTCGGGGCGTGAGTGCGCTGGGCAAGCAGCCCCGCCACCATGGGCAGACCGGTGCCCACCAGCACCACGTCGCCGTCATTAATGTGCCGGGCCGCCTCGACGACCATCAATTCGTCGGGGTTATAGCCACTCAAATCAGGCGCTCCATCTCGTCTCGCAGCGCGGCTTTTTTCTCATCAGTCAGGGCCCAGTCAAGAAAGCCGTCAAAGTCGCCCGGCTCCACTATCGCCCGGCGCAAATAGTCTGCGTACTCATCGCCGCCCGCCCGCGCCACCCGCTGGTACTCCACAATGTGCTCGCGGTCATGCTCGTAGCGCCCGTACACAGACGTGGGGTAACCACCGAACGGCTGATGAACGACCGCGTCCACGAACAGGAACGGCACCGTCGTCTCGCCGGGGTTCTCCCGGAAATACTCCGGGTCAACTATCTCTTCACAGCTGACGACCACGGCCTTCGACGCCTTGACCATCTCCGGCTCGTGAGTGGAAAAGCCCTCTATGGAGAAGTTACCGGCCGCGTCGGCCTTCTGAGCATGAACTGTCGACACGTCCGGGCTGAGCGCCGGTAGCAGCGCGACTGGCTCACCCTCACTTGAAAACGGATTGCTCATGAGCACGTACTCGGGGTCCGGACCCTCGCCTCGTTTGGTCGAGAGAATATCCGACCCCAGCAGGCTCTTTATGGGCATGAAGGGGAGCCCGAGCGAGGCGGCAAGAAAGCGGGAGGCCATGCCCAGGTGGCTATAGTCGGCCACGGCCAGTTCGCCAGCCTCTGCAGCGGCCCGCCAGCGAAACGCCGTCCCGTAGCGCTCCAGGTTACCGGTGCCGCACTCGGTGCGACTCACCAGGCCCGACCCGACCAGCACGTCCATGGACATCGCCAGGTTGCAGCCAACTACACTCAGCCCCTTTTTGCCCTGTCGCGCCACTTCAAACGCAAGTGCCATCGGGCAGCGGCCGATGCTCTGGCCGCCCATGCCCAGCACCGCACCGTCCGACACGAACCGTTCGACGGCCTCTGCTGCGCTCATCAACTTATTTCTGGCAGATTTACCCAACGCACTCCCTGTTCGTCCTTGTCCACCTCGGGGTGAACCCCGGGGGTTCGCCCGGGGGTTCGGGGGTGTCCCCTGACAATTAAGAGCACCTATCCTTGCACGGCACAAAATTGTAGCAGGCCCGTCGGTGTCGATATGATGCGGGCCAACATGGTGGGAGGACGAGAATGGAGCTTGGCTTGAGCGGCAAGGTGGCTGTGATTGGGGGGGCCAGCATGGGCCTGGGGCGAGCGTGCGCACATGCGCTAGCGTCAGAGGGCGCTAGCCTCGTCGTATGCAGCCGTGACGAAACCCGCATAAAGTCGGCGGCCAGCGAAATCGCCAAGGCGACCGGCGTGGATGTATTGCCGATGGCGGCCGACCTGTCCAGGCCCGAAGACATACAAAGGCTCATGTCCTTTGGGGTCGATCACTTCGGTCGCCTGGACATCCTCGTCAGCAACTCGGGCGGCCCCCCCGTGGCAACGCCAATGGAGGCGACCGAGGCGCAGTGGGACCGGGCGGTGCAACTCTCGCTCATGTTCTTCGCTCGCATGAGTCGGGCCGCGGTGCCGCACATGCGACGGGCCGGGGGAGGACGAATCATCAACATCCTGGCCAGCACCGTCAAACAGCCGTTTCCGTCGTTAATGCTCTCCGGTGCTACTCGGCTGGGCGCAGTTGGGTACGCCAAGGCGCTGTCTGACGAACTGGCACCCGAGGGCATACTCGTCAACAACATTGCACCAGGGTTCCTCATGACCGAACGCATGATGGAGATCGTACGCGGCCGCGCTTCTGGGGACGAGATCACCGAAGAGCAGGCCCTGGCCGGACTCACCGACTCAATCCCCATGGGCCGCATCGGCAGGCCCGAGGAGATGGCTGCACTGGTAGCTTTCCTCGCCTCAGACGCCGCCAGCTACATCACCGGAACGACCATCCCCGTAGACGGCGGCTTCGTCCGCTCCATGCTTTAAATGGCACAGTTCGCAGACATAGCAAAACAGGCACGCTCGTTCATGGCAGAACGCGGTATCGGCGGCTGGTTACTGTACGACTACAGGTACTCCAACCCCGTCATGTGGGACGCCCTGGGGCCGGTCGCGTTCCTCACCCGCCCCTGCTGGCTCTGGGTACCGGCCCAGGGCGAGCCTGTGCTTATGCCCAGCACAGTAGACCTGAGCCGGTTCAACGACGTGGCCGTCGAAAAGCGAGCCTGGTCACGCCGAGACGAGATGATCGAACTCGTTCACGATGTGGTTGCCGGGGCGGGCAGCGTAGCAATGGAGTACTCGCCC
>CAUZIR010000241.1:0-3112 GCA_963579815.1 Dehalococcoidia bacterium | reverse complement strand
ATGGCGTTGATGCGGATGCCGTGCCGTGCATACTCCAGCGCCGCCGACTTGGTCAGGCCGATGACCGCGTGTTTGCTGGCCGAGTACGCAGACTGCGTCTCGTACGACGCCAGCCCGCGCATCGACGACGTGTTTACTATGACGCCGCGGGTCGCCGAGTCACCGGCTGGCTCCTGGGCCTTCATGTGGCGAATCTGCGCCCGCATGCCCAGCCATACGCCGCGCACGTTCACGGCGAATGTGCGGTCGAAGTCGGCTTCTGTAAGTTCGTCCGTGTTCACTCCCGTCGACACGACACCGGCGTTGTTGTGGGCGAAGTCCAACCGCCCGAACTTCGCCACCGTCTCGGCCACGGCGCGGTCCGAGTCGGCTGCCAGCGACACGTCGCCGATCACCGCCAACGCATCGCCTCCAAGCTCCTTGACTAAGCTCACCGTCTCGGCGGCCCCGTCGCCGTTCACGTCCATCACCGTTATCGCCGCACCGTCCGCCGCCAGCCGCAGCGCCGTCGCCCGGCCAATGCCGGAAGCGGCGCCGGTCACCAGTGCGACCCGACCACCGAAGTCGTAGGTCAAGAGAAGGTAAGCGCCCTGGCTGGATTATGGATGAGGATTGCGTCCAACTGGTTTTGCGTCCAGCCCCGGCGTCTCATACGAGGCACGATGTTTTCGGGGATGTGGGCGTAGCCCTTCCCGCCGAAGCGGGTCATCTGGATCTTGACGAAGTTGTCCTGCGCAATCACAACCTGGTCGCCGTAGCCGTGCTCAAACAACCACTCCAGCATCCATATGCGGTGGTCATCGTTGGTGACCGTAAAATCCGTCGTCCCTGTGGACTGAGCCGCGGCCAGTTCCGACCACTCCAGCCCGAACGTGTCGAACTCTAAATAGCAGCCAAAATCTGCCAGGTCGCCTATCCAGCTCGGGTCGAAGCACAGGCTCAGGTGCCCGAAAATGACATGCTTTGGATCCGCGCCCGCAGCCACGAGCGTCTCCATAATCGGCACGGGCGAGTCCCGGTGAAAGCCTGGGTGAATGAGGATCGGCGCGCCGGTGGCCGCCTGCGCTCGGGCCGACGCCCGCAGCACCTTGGCCTCGTTCGGCGTCATGGGCACGTGGTTGCCTACCTCGCCGATAACGCCCGTCTTGATCCCCGTGTCGCCGACGCCCTCAGTCACGTCGCGCACAATCTCGGCGAAGATCGAGTCTTCAGTCCGCTCGTCCATGTCCGCGGGGTACGACAATGGCACGTAGTAGCTGCCGCCCATGACGATCTGCACGCCGGTGGCGCGTGAAATGCGGGCCAGCGCGAGGGGGTCGCGGGCGATGCCGATGCTGGTCACGTCCACCACCGAATCGCCCCCGGCTAGGCGATAGCGCATCAGTTCCTCGACCGCCATCGCCTCGTCATAAAGGTGCGTGTTGTCCTTCATCGTCGTCCAGTGCTTGACGACGTCGGCGACGTTGTCCGTCGTGACTGGCGTGTCGATCACCCCGCGAGCCGTCGCCTCCTCGGGCATGACGAAGTTGCACTCCACGTCCACGAGCAGGTGTTCGTGGGTGAGCGTGAAGCCCAGTGCCTCCGGCGCTAGGAGTCCGAGGACCGTCTGGACTTTGCCCGATTGGGTAGTCATATCGATCGATGGCGAACGGGCGATTAAGTTCCCGGCGGCCGGTAGTTGACTACCTTCTGTCCGGCTGCGTCCATCTCTTCCGGCGTTATGAGCTGGGTAATCGTCAGCGAAACCGCGCCCCCGGCGTTGACGGCCAGTGAAACACCCGCCGTGGTCACCGTGTCGGGAAGGTCGACAATGCCCACCACGTCGTACTCACCGAACGCGAAGTACAGCGACTCCAACTCGCCGCCCATCATGGAGATCATCTCGGCGATCTGTTTTTGTCGGGACGTGCCTCCCTCTTTCATCAGCCCTGCGGCCCCCTGTGCGCTATAGCGCCCCCTGAACAGGTACTTTGGCATCTCTATTCCTCCTTTTTGATTGCTTTAGCGCCGTCGGCGCTTTCTCCGCCGCGACTGGGTCGCAGCTCTATTTCCCTCAGGCAAATCGCTTCGCGATTTTCTTCGAACTTACTCTAGTGAATTCCCGCGAGGAACTCGCGGAGAACCCGGAGGAACTTTTCGTTCTCTTCCACAAATAGCATGTGCGCGCTGTGCTCGAACATGACGAACTTGGAGCCCGGTATGCCCCAGTGCAGGCGTCCCGGTCCCTGCTCGTAGGGCGTAACGAAGTCGTCGGCCCCGCACAGCACCAGCGTCGGCACGGTTATCTCCCCAAGCTGGTCCACCACGTCGTGCTGGGCGTGGATGTCGATGAACCCCCGGTTGTACCCCGCCGCCGAGTAGACGGCGTTGGGGTTCTCGGCATGCGCCGCCTCGCTGTCCATGTCGTGGAAGTACAGCGCGCCTATCGACGCCGCCATCTCCTCCATGTCCTCGTCGTTGGCCACGTGCGTGAAGAACTGCTGCTCGATGGCCCGCACCTGCGCCGGCGTCCCCTTGGCGCGTGCCTTTTCCAAAATGACGTCGGTGTAGTCCCATGCCGGGTACGTCGTGCCCAAAATCAGCCCTGTCAGGTGTTCTTGATGACGCAGGGCGTAGTGCTGGGCCAGCAGGCCGCCGTAGGAGTGGCCCAGCAGCGTCATTTTGTCGATGCCCAGGTGTTCCCGTAGTGCATCGCCGTCGTCGGCCCACGTTGAGTGGTACACGTCGTCCAGGTTCGCCGGTCGCTCCGAGCGGCCGTTGCCACGATGGTCGTAGAAAATCAGCGTGTAGTCATCGGCCAGCGCGTCCACCCAGGGCCGGAAGTAGGTGTGGTCGAACCCCAGCCCGCCGTGCATGAACATTAGGGGAGGGCCATCGCCCACCGTCTCGTAGAACAGCTTCGTCCCGTTTACGTTTGCGAACAATGTCTTGTGACTCCCTCAAGCAAATCCCTCTGGGATTTTTTTCGAACTAGGGTAGCTTGCGTAGCCAGTCCCTTACTGTTTGCAGGAACTTTTCTGGCTCTTCGGCGAACGGCATGTGCCCGCTGTTTTCGAAGCGGACCAGTTCCGAGCCCTCTATGTCGCGAAGCAGGCGTACGGACGCCTTTTCG
>CAUZIR010000240.1:0-3175 GCA_963579815.1 Dehalococcoidia bacterium | reverse complement strand
CACAAAGACGGCAGTTTCGACGAGTTTTACCCTTATGAGCGGGGCTGGGTGGGCCCGTCGGCGTTCACGGCTTACACCAGCGCGGAGGCCTTCGCGCTGCTTCGTGACGAGATGCCCCCGGACGTTGCCGACCGGGTCGCCGCGGCGCTGCGCAGGGCGGCCGAGTTCATAGGGGCCGGAGAGTCGGAAGAGGACCACCTGGGCAATCACCATGCGATGGCCTGCCTGGCCGTCCACACCGTGGCCAGGGTGCTGGGCGAGGAGGCGGCGTTTGAACCCGCCTATCAGCGGCTGTGGAGCGGGTTTCTGACCTACTACGACAGCGACGAGGGCTGGTGCCGGGAGTACGACGGCCCTGACCCTGGATACCTCTCGGCAGTGGTGTCGTTTCTGGGCAAGATTTACGTTCACAGGCCCGACCCGGCGATTAAAGACGTGATAGAGCGCGCGGCCCGGACGTGCGCCCACTTCCTCTACCCGGACGGCGGATACGCCGGCACGCTGGGTAGCCGCAACACGGTGCATTTCTACCCGCATGGCTTTGAATTGATGGCTCCCGATAGCCCCCTCGCTGCAGCCGTCGCCGAAAAGGCGCTGGCCTCGATAAACGAGGGAGGGCTTGTGCCACCGCCGGTTATGTCCGACAGGTACGTCGTTTACAGGGTGCCGGAGTACCTGCTGGCCTACCTCGACTACGGCGACAGGCCCGACACGCTGTCGCCGCTGCCGTCGGAGTTGGACGGCCAGCGCATGGTGCTGGCGCGGGCAGGGGTGGCCTCCCGCACCGAGGGGCGTCTGTACGCCGTTGCCAACCTGGCCAAAGGCGGGCCCGTGAAGGTGTTCGACCGCTCTAACGGCGATTCGTTGCTTAACGACGCGGGTTTAATCGGCAAATTGGCTGATGGAAGAGCTTTCACCACCCAATGGATCGACCCGGACAACAGAGTGTCCATACAAGACGACAAGTGGTCGGTGACGGGTACGGCGGGCTACGTGCCCTCGGCCAAGGTGTTTACGCCGTTGAAGGGGCTGATATTCAGAGCTGTCATGGTCGCGGTTGGCTGGCATTCGGGCCTTTCGCACCTGGTCAAAGGCCGGATTCGCAAGACGTTGATCCTGGCCCGCAAGTGCGCGCCGGTGCGGTTCGCCCGCACCCTTGAGTTCGCAGGCGACTCGGTGACCGTTACAGATACCGTGACGCTGGACACCGGTGCCACGGTAGAAAGCCTGCGCATTGGCGGCGAGTTTCACGTCCGCTACGTGCCCCAGAGCCGGTATTTCCAGCCACACGAACTGACGGACGGGGCTCGCTACCTGACCGACCCCGAGCTGGCTAGGCTTAACACCGATCGCCAATTGACGATACGCAGGGTGGTTTCCGCATGACCGACGGGCTTCCTCACGGCGTCTACGGCCCCGAGTACTACTACGGGCGTTTGGATAACATGGCGCTGGGGTATCGACTCAAACGCCGCACTTTCGAGGTGCGCAGGGCAGTGGAGACGCATCTCAATAGGCCCCCGGCGACCGTGGTGGACATCGGCACAGCGGACGCGCTCATGCTCGGCCTGTTAGGTGGTGCCTGGCCGGACGCAAGGTTCGTGGGATTAGAAATGAACGGAGCCCTGCTACGGGCCTCTAACGTACCCGGGGTGGCCAAGGTCGTTGGCGACGCGGTTCAACTGCCACTGGCGGACGGCGTGGCCGACGTGGTCGTGGCGACGGCCGTCATTGAGCATCTGGACGAGCCCGGTCGCCTTGTTGCGGAGTGCCGCCGGGTACTGGCTCCCGGGGGCGTGCTGGTCATCACCACGCCGGACCCCATGATGGAGCGCATATCGGCCAAAATAGGGCTGCTGAAAGAGGCAGGACACCAGCAGATGTTCAACCTCAAGGGCCTGCGTGCCGTGATTGCGGGGGCGGGCCTGAGCGTAGTCGAGACACGGAAGTTCATGTTTTCGCCGGTGGGATTCCCGGCTGAACGGATGATTGAGCGCGTTTTCGGCCCTCTCGGCCTCCGGCTGGTGATGGCGAACCAGATAGCCGTGGGCAGGGCCGACTAGATGCCTCGGCATGCCCACCAAACGGCACCACTGACTACATGCCAAGACTGACCACATGAAACCTTTGCTGAGAAACTGGCCCCGGCTGCTTGGCGTGGCGCTGGTGGTCGTATTACTGGTGAGAGCCGACCTGTCGGGCGTCTCGGACACGCTGGGCGACGCTCACATCGGTGGACTGTTGCTGGCGTTCGTATTGCTGCTGCCGATGATTCTGCTCAAGTCGATTCGCTGGCAGGTCGTCCTGGCCGCGCAGGGCGTCCGCCTGGGCACGCTGCCGGCCTATCTCTCCTATCTGGGCTCCATGTTTTTGGGCGTCGTAACGCCGGGTCGTGTGGGCGAGTTCGCCCGCATTTTTCACGTCACCGAGTCGCACGGCATTTCCCGCACGCTGGCGTTCTCCAGCGTCCTGGCCGACCGGTTGTTCGATCTCTATCTGCTGTTGACATTAGGGGCCCTGGCTCTCGCGGCCGTCACTGATGGCGGAGTACAGATAGGGGTGATCGTCGTCATCGCGGTCGCCGCGGGTGTGCCGCTGGCCGCAGTATTGAGCGACACGGTCTTCGGTTGGGTGCAGGCTCCGGTGCAGTGGGGCAGGGAGAAAACCCCGAAACTGCCGTGGCGACTGTTCGACATGCTGGTCGAGGTGCGAACCGGACTGAGGTCGGTCACCGGCCCGGCGCTGGCGGTTTCTGTCATCCTGACTGGCGCCTCCTACGCGATTTTTTTCACCCAGTCTTACCTCATTGCCCGTTCGGTCGGGATTGACGTCAGTTTCTTCACCGTCAGCCTGGTCATCGCCCTGGGTAGCCTGGTGGCCATCCTGCCGATATCGATATCGGGCCTGGGCACGAGGGACGCGGTGATCGTGGCCTACCTGGGTGCAGAGGGTGTGGCCGGGGACTCCGCACTGGGCTTTTCCATCCTCATATTCATCGTATTCGTCATCGGCAGCGGCCTTATCGGCGCTGCAGCCTGGTTCGCGAAACCCGTGAAGTTCAGCGCGACCAAGTCGTGAACCGCCTGCGAAAGCTCACCGAGAGCCGCGCTGGAATGGCTGGGCTCGCCCTGGTTGGCGCCTGGACCGCGATCGTCTTCGGCTTCTACTTCTCTTT
>CAUZIR010000239.1:0-3183 GCA_963579815.1 Dehalococcoidia bacterium | reverse complement strand
GGTACAAGACATCCAGGTCTCCGGGTCTCGCGTCTTCGTATCCGTGGACATAGGCACAACGCTAACAGTGGAAATCACCCCGAACGTACTGCAAACCCTCCACATCCAGTCTGGCCAGCGACTCCACGTAATTATCAAAAGCACCAGCATCATCCTGCTAGATACCCCGGCCTAAGCTACGTCCCGCCTCCTCTCCCTGAGGGAGAGGACTGAGGTGAGGGTGAATCTCCCCAATACCCCGACGGCAAGCACGTCTACACCACAAGCCACGGTGACGATGCCGTGGCCGTGTTCAGCCGCAGTTCGACTACTGGCGCCCTGACCTTCATGGAGGTTCAAAAGGACGGAGTGGGAGGCGTCGATGGACTGTTCGCAGCGGCGTCAGTGGCTGTGAGCCCCGACGGAAAACACGTATATACCGCGAGTATCGGTGATGATGCGGTGGCGGTATTTAGCCGAAACTCGACGACGGGTGCTCTCACTTTCGTGGAGGCGCACCAGGACGGCGTGGCTGGTGTTGACGGACTTGACGGCGCCAGTTCTCTGGCCGCTAGTCCAGATGGCAAACACCTCTATGCCACGGGCCAAATCGACGACGCGGTAGCCGTATTCAGCGTGGCAACCACCACTAATTCCACCAGTACCCCCACCTCAACGCCCTCGCCCACACCGACCGCGACCCCATCCCCCACGCCGACAAGCGTGGCAGGTGCTGAGCTCTCGGTCACGAAGTCCGACAGCCCTGACCCGGTGGTCGCAGGCAGCACGTTGACCTACACGATTGTCGTCGCCAACAACGGCACCGAGACCTCCACGAGCGCCGTCCTCACCGACACATTGCCCCAGGTGTGACATTCAACTCCGCCTCGACAGGCTGCAACGAGTCCGGCGGCATAATCACCTGCAACATCGGTTCCCTGGCCCCAAACACCTCGGAAACGTCAACTATCGCCGTCTCCGTAGACTCCACGACGACGGGCATGCTCACCAACAGCGCTAGCGTGACCGGAGCCGGGGCCGACCACGACACCACATCGGCAACCACCACCGTCTCGCCTGCCGCACTCATACCAACCCTAACCCAGTGGGGCCTAATCGCCCTCACCATCCTAATGTCAGCCGCAATCGCCTTGCGCTTCCGCCGACAACCATCAATGACACCCTAACCACAATCCATCCTAGAAGGGCAGCGTCCCAACACCGTTACGGCTCCCGTTACGAAATCCGCCCCTACGCCAAATCCCCTTTGCGACCCGTCGGGCACACCTCCAGCAGCACACAGCCACTACACAGCGGAGCCTTCTTCCGGCATGCCTCCTTCGCATGCGTGACGATCAGCGCATGGTACTCTCCGTACATCTCCGCGTCAGGCTCCAGCCGCCCCATGAACAACGCCTGGTACGCCGAATACCGGTCCTCCCCAGGTGCAAGACCCAGGCGATCTATCAGCCGTCGAGTGTACGCATCAATCACAAATATCGGCTTGTCCAGGGCATACAACAGGATGTCGTCCGCCGTCTCCTCCCCGACGCCGTGCACGCCAAGTAGCTCCAACCGCAGTGGGACCAGGTCCTCGCGTGTCATCGCGTCGATGTCGTCCCCCCAAATCGTCCCCAGGTACTCGGCCAGTGCCTTCAGCTTCCGGGCCTTGGCGTTGTAGTAGCCCGACGGGTACACCAGCGTCGCCAGCTCATCCTGCGCCATAGCCCGGATCGCCTCGGGAGAGAGCTTGCCGGCCGACTTCAGGTTCCCGATGGCCTTCTCAACGTTCGTCCAGGCCGCGGACTGGGTGAGCACCGCGCCGACCATCATCTCGAACCACGAGTCCGCCGGCCACCAATGCTGCGGACCGTAGCGTCCCAGCATGAGGTCGTAGACCTCCCCAAGCGACTCAGTGGGCTTGGCCATCAAACCGACCCCAGCCTGACCGGTATGCTCTCCTCAATCGTGATCTCTTGGAGAGTCACCCGGCACCTATAAGCCCTCGCCTCCACACCCGACGCAACGGCCCGGTCCAGCGCCTCCCCGAACAACTCGTCAGCCGCACGATGTGGCATCATCTCAACGGCGTCGCCCCGCTGCACAACGAACACAGCGCAAGCGCGGTGTCCCGACGCCACAGCTGCAGCCAGTTCGCCCAGATGACGGCGACCCCGCTCTGTGGGGGCATCCGGGAACAGCGCCTGCCCATCCACAACCAAATTCACCGACTTTGTCTCCACGTAACACATCCCCTCGCTCCCTCGTAAAAGCAGATCAATACGGCTCTCGCCGAGTGGCATCTCGGCCCTGTCTACCTTGTATCCTTCGAAACCGGCCAGCGCCCCCGCATCCACCGCCTCCCGAAACACCGCCGGGGGCATGCGGCTGCCCACCGACACCAGCGTATCCGCGTACTCCACCAGCGTCAGGTCATAGGCAGTCTTGCGTTCCTGACGTTCCGGTGCTGGCGTGGCATAGACACTAGCGCCGGGGACCAACAACTCCGTCATCCTTCCAGTATTGGGCAGATGAGCCAGAACATCCCGTCCGTCCAGGGCCACCCTGACAACAAACCGGTTCACCCTCTCAACAAACCTGCCCTCTACAAGACCAGAATTCAGCTTCACAAAGCACCTCAAACCCGATGCTAGCACCAGCCGCATCCGCCGCACAAACTTGCCCATCGCCCCATCCACACGTAAACTGCAAATGCCCCACCCCGCCCCCGGACGGGGAGTCCAGATGGGTATGACCCTCTTGGTTTCGAAGGAGATCCCGTGACCGGTTTTCGCCAGAAACTAGCGAAAGCATCGCAGGCTACCCAAAGCCTGCTCTGCGTAGGGTTGGACCCCGACCCAAACCTGATGGCCATACCGGACATAGTCGACTTCAACCGCGCCATCGTCGATGCCACAAAGGATCTCGTGTGCGCCTACAAACCAAACATGGCCTTCTACGAGGCGCAAGGCAGCACCGGAATTATTGCTCTTGAAGCAACCGTCGCCTACATCCGCGACCAGGCCCCCGACGTAATCGTCCTCGGCGACGGCAAACGCGGCGATATCGGCTCCTCCAACACCCAGTACGCCAAAGCAATGTTTGATACCTGGGGGTTTGACGCGGCCACCTTCAATGGCTACGCCGGCGTTGAAGCCCTTGGCCCATTCATCGACTATGAAGACAAAGGCATCATCATCTGGT